>JALSQL010000069.1 GCA_026985435.1 Acidilobaceae archaeon | reverse complement strand
TATTAACGTCGAGCCGCCTCCCCCGGGACTTCTAGGGTTTGCCGTATGCCGTCAGCAGCAGGTCGGGGGCTATGCTCACTATGTCCCTCTTGGATATCATGCCGACAACCCTGAGGCTCTGGGGGTCGAGCACTGGCAGGTGGCCGATGCCGTGCTCCCCCATTATCTCCGCTGCCCTGACTATGCTGTCGTCAGAGGTCACGTAGTAGGGGTTCCGGGACATTATCTCCCCGACCCTAACCTTCCTCGGGTCCGCGGCCTTCGCCACGACCTTCCTAACTATATCTCTCTCCGTCACTATCCCGAGCAGGCTCCCGTTCTCGTCTACCACGATGAGGCTACCTATGTTGTTCTCGGCCATGATGACCGCGGCCTGGTAGACCGTGGCGTCCTCGCCCACGGTTATCGGGGGTGAGCTCATAACGTCCTCAACGCGCACGTCAGCGTACGCCACAGGCGCCCGCCCCCGCGCGGGCTTGGGCCGGGCTAGGATAATAATGCGACGCCACCCGCGGCCCCTCCCGGGGGAGCGGGGTGCCCACGCAGCGCGAGCTCGAGGCGGCCTCCAGACTGGCCAGCCTAGCCGTGGGGGGCCCCTTCTGCGTGAGGGAGTTCGAGGTCGACGAGAGCCACGCCGCCGGCCACCTGGCCAGCCGTGGCGTGAAGGTGCTATCCACGCCGTGCATGCTACTACTCGTGGAGAGGGGCCTGCGGGAGTGCCTGGACGAGCACCTGGAGGGCCTAACCACGGTAGGGGTTAGGGCGGACGTGAGGCACCACAGGCCGGCGCCCGTGGGCTCCCGGGTGAGGGTTGAGGGGTGGCTGCTCTCGGTGAGGGGCGCGAGGCTGCTGCTCTACGCCCGGGTGCTGGGGCCCCGCGGGGCGCTCGTCGGGGAGGTCGTGCACGAGAGGGCTGTGGTGGAGCCGGAGAGGCTGGCCTAGCCGCGGCGGAGCCACGAGTCTAGCGTGGTCTGCCTAGCCCTAAGGTTCTCCCGGTAGGCCCTCCTCAGCCTCTCCACGGCCTTCTCCACCCTCTCCGGGTTGAAGTCGTGCTCGTCCACCAGTATCGCCTTTATCGCCCTGGGGTCGGGCTGCCTGAACTGTATCCTATAATCCCTGGTGCATGGAGGGTCGCGGAAGTACTCGAATATCCTAACGGGGTCGGCGTCGCCGAACTCGCGTGCCGGTATGCGGCGGAGGACATCGAGGGGGTCGCTGGCCCCCCGGACCAGCCTGAGGGCGGTCTTCGGCCCGTAGCCCCTCACGCCCCCGGGGTTGTAGTCGGTGCCCAGCAGTATGCCCAGGACTATGAGGTGCTCCCTCGTGATGCCCAGCGAGCGGAGGAGCGCGTCGAGCTCTATAATCTCCGGCTTAACCTCCACGTACTCGTCGCGGCCCGGCAGCTTCCTCCTACCAGTTATGGCGAGGTTCCTAACCAGCCTCGGGGTGCCGAAGAGGAGGGAGTCGTAGTCCTGGCTGCCAGCGGCCCAAGCGTCGCCCCACCTCGCCATGCAGGCCGCCTGCGCCTCGCCCTCCGCCGGGGCTTGAACGTAGGGTATACCCATGGCGTCGAGGAGCCTCTTAGACTCCTCGACCATCTCGCTCGTCAGGCGGCCCGTGGCCTGGGCGTACTTCCTGGCCTCGTCAACCCTGCCAGCCTCTATCGCCCTCCTGTAGAGGCGCTCCGCCTCCTCCCTGCGCTTGACCCTCTCCTCTATCTCGCGCCTCTTCATCTCGGGGGGCTTCCCGTCGAAGACGTAGACGGGCTTGACCCCCTCCTCCGCGAGGTTGATAGTCCTGTAGAAGAGGCCGCTCAGGTGGCTCGTCACCCTCCCCCGGCTGTCCATTAGGGGGGTCCCGTCGGGCTGGCGTATCGCCGCCAGGAACTGGTAGAGCATATTGTAGGCGTCGAGGGCGACGACCCTACCCCTGAGGGCCCTGAGGTCGACCTGCCTCCGGGCCCCCTCGGGTATGAGCTCCCTCAGGTTCACACCCAACAGCCGGCACCCCGCCCCAGCGGCTCGGAGCCAGCGCTGGCCCCAAAATCTAATCGCCGCCTCGGCGGGGCGGACATCTTTTTAAGAGGAAACGGCTTCCCCGAGTCTCTGGTGTGTAGAGTGGCTGGAGTGGTCGCTGAAGCGAAGGCCGCCCTGGCCCAGATAGTGAAGGACTTCATACTAGCCATACCAGGGATAGTCGCGGCGATCATAATAATAGGGCTAGGCTACGTTGTCGGGAAGGCTGTGGCGGAGGGCATAAGGAGGGTTATGAGGGGCACCGGCCTCGAGGCCATGCTAGACGAGACCAGCCTCGGCAGGAAGCTCAGGGGCGCTGGCAGCTCTACGACGAACCTCATAGCCGGGGTGGCCTACGCCTACATACTTATAATATCGGTCGTGATAGGACTCCAGAAGCTGCAGCTGGGCGGTATAGCGGCTAGTATACTAGCCTCGATAGCGGACTACCTCCCCAAGCTCGCGGCGGGCGTGATAATAATCACGCTGGGACTCGTGTTCGTCGAGGCGCTGGCGGAGTACATTAGGAGGCTCCTCGTCACCGGCGTTGAGGCAACCGACAAGGTTCTAGGGGTCATAGCCGATGTGGTCAAGATAGCGCTGGCGGTCGCCATAATAGTGGCCGGCCTCCAGGTTATGAGCATACCCCAGCTCGCCATGATCTACAGTATAGTGATCGGCTTCCTGGTGATTGGCATCGGGGTGCTCATAGGGGACGCCCTAGTCGACCAGATAGCCGAGAAGCACGAGCAGTTCAGGCCGGTGGCGGGCCAGGCGAAGTTCCTGGTGTACAGCATATTCCTCCTCGTCGGCGTGGCGGGGGTGTTCAGCAGCTACCCCGCCGTGGCCAGCATAGTCAAGACGCTAGCCTGGGCCTTCGCCATAGCCGCAGGCCTCCTCCTAGCCCCCGCCATCTACCGGCTGGCCAAGCAGGGCACCATATAGCCCCAGGCCCCAAGCCCTCCCCGAGGGCCCACCCTGCATCTTTTCAAGCCGGCCCCCAGCAGCCCCCCAGGTGCTGTGGGGTGGCCTGGAAGCCTAGGCTCGTGCTCAGCGACATCGATGGCACGCTCACCGTGAGGAGGGGGAGCCTCCTGCTCAGCCTGGAGGCCGTCGAGGCTGTTAGGATGCTCGAGGGCGAGGGTGTGCCGGTAAGCCTGGTAACGGGCAACAGCGTGCCGGTGGCCGCTGGGCTCGCGAGGTACATAGGAGCGTCGGGCCCCGTGGTGGCGGAGAACGGCTGCACAGTCTTCCACCGGGGCGAGCTGCACCACGTGTGCGACGGGAGGCCCCCGGGGGAGCTCGAGTCCATCCTGGCCGGGGCGGGGTTCCGGGCCAGCTGGCAGAACCCCTACAGGCACCACGACCTGGCCTTCCTGCCCCCGGGGGGCCTCGGCCCCGAGGAGGCGCTGGCCGTGGTGAGGAGTGCAATGGAGGAGGTTGGCTGGGATGGCGTGGTGCTCTGGAGCGGCTTCGCCTTCCACATAGCCCCAAGGGGTGCCTCAAAGACGCGGGGAGCCGCGCTCGCCGCCTCCCTGCTCGGCGCCGGGCTCGCCGACGCCCTGGCTGTGGGGGACGGCGAGAACGACCTAGACCTCCTCGAGGCCGCCGGGGTCTCGGCGGCCCCCGGGGACGCCGCGGAGCGGGTCAGGGCTAGGGTGGACTACGTGGCCTCAAAGCCGGGCGGCTCCGGCTTCGCCGAGATAGCGAGGCTGGCTCTCGGGGGCAGGCTCCAGAGGCGCCGCCCCTAGACCCTGCCCCCGGTGGAGCGGAGCCACTCCACCCACTCCCCCGCAGCCTCCGCCGGGGTGGGCCACTCGGGCTGGCGGTGGCGGCTCTCGTAGATGTACCTCCTCCTAGCGATGGCCGAGGCCTCCCTGGCGGGGCTGGCTGGCGGGGCGAGCCTCCCGAGGCTTGCGAGGAGCCCCGAGGCGGGGAGCGGTCTGCAGGGCCTGCCACGCAGGAGCCTGCAGGCCTCCCCCGTGGCCTCGTAGAGCCTGCAGGTGCACGCCACCGCGTGCACCCAGGCCCCGTCGTAGCCGCCGCTGCCGGCATCCTCGAGCAGCGCCGCCAGGCCCCCGGCGGGGCTCAGGGGGGCGGCGTCCAGGTCGGGTGCCAGGCCGAGCCTGGCGAGCCTAGCTGTCCACCTCCACTCGGGGTGGTAGCCCCACCTCCCGACGATCAGGCCGGGCCTGACTATGGCCCAGCGGAGCTTGGGGGTCGAGGCGACCGCCCTCTCCCCCTCAGCCTTGGTCTCCTCGAAGGGGGTCTCCGGCCCCACGAGCGAGGGGTCCATGTGCCTCTCCTCCTCCACCACCCTAGAGCCGGGCGGGCGGCCCCTCAGCCTCCCAGTCGCGGTTACGGCGCTCACGTAGACCAGCCTCGCGCCGAGGGCGGCCGCTGCCAGGGCGGCCGACCTAGCCAGGCCGACGTGGGCCTCCCACATCCTCCTCCTGGGCCCGCGGATGGAGCCTGCAAGGTGGTAGTAAACGTCGGCCCCGAGGTTCTCGAGCGTCCTCCTGGTCAGGCTCGCGGGCGCCTCAACCCTGACGCCGAGCCCCTCCAGGTGCCTGGCCAGCCCGGGCCTCCTCTCGACGCTCGACCTCCTAGCCGCCACCACAACCTCCCAGCCGCCAGCCGCCAGCCTCTCCGCCAGCACGGCCCCCAGGAAGCCGAGCCCGCCGACAAGCACGGCCCTCAAAGCCTCCAGCCCCCCGGGTACCAGCGGGCCCCCGAGGGGGGCCTATACGCTGGGGGTATAGCGCGGGTGCGGCGCGTGGCCGGCTTCGACCCTGTGAGGCTGGCGGAGAGGCTGGAGCCCCTGGTGGCGCCCGAGCGGCTGGGCGTGCAGCTGAGGAGGTACGCTAGGTTCAGGTGGAGCCGGCACTATGGGGGGAACGTGGCCGGCGATGTCCTGGGCTGCAACCTCCGCTGCGCCTTCTGCTGGGCGTGGAGGTTCGCCTACAAGGCCGTGGGCGGCGTCCCCCTGGCCCCCTGGGAGGCCGCCCGGAGGCTGGCCGCCGAGGCCCGGGGGAGGCCCCGGGCTAGGGTGGCCAGGCTCACCGGGGGCGAGCCCACGATAGGGTGGGCCCACCTGGTGGAGCTGGCCCCCAGGGTGGCCAGGCTCCTGCCCCACGCAGTGTTCGTTGTTGAGACTAACGGCATACTCCTGGGCGCTGGCAGGGTGGACCCCTTGGAGCTCGTGGCCCGCGCGGGCCGGGGGAGGGTCTTCTTCAGGGTTTCCATAAAGGCGGCCACGCCGGAGGCGTTCGAGAGGCTGACCGGGGCCGCCGGGTGGGCCCTGGACCTGCAGCTGAGGGCCCTCGAGAGGCTCGCGGAGGCGGGCCTCGAGCCCGGTAGGGACTACAGGCCCGCCCTGGTGCTCGGGTTCGAGCCGCCCGAGGCTGTGGCAAGGCTCCTCGAGAGGCTGGAGGCCATAGACCCCAGGCTCCCGGCTGTGGTGGAGCCAGAGCCTGTCAGGGTGTACCCTCACGTCGAGCGCCTCATGCGTGCGAGGGGCGTGTGGCCCCGCTACCTGGAGTAGCGCGGGCCGGGAGCCCCCGGAGCGGCTGGCGGGGGAGACCGTGTGGGTAGGGCTAGAACTTAAATCCAGGGGGCTACCCACCTATCGCTTCGAGGAACCTAGTGGGGTGTCCTAGAGGTGGACGGCGGCAGGCTAGCCGCGAGAATCCTGGCGATAGCGCTGGCGCTCGTCATGGTCGCGGCCCCAGCGGCGTTCGCGGTTGGCACCCCCACGCCAGCCAAGGCGGTGCAGCAGGCCCAGGTGAGCCCCGAGGAGAAGATAGCGCCTGACCTGCGCGGCGGCCAGTATAGCCTCCTCGACGGGTTCCCCTCGAGCATAGCTGGCGGCCTCGAGGCGGCCGCCTCGGCCCGCGGCCTGAAGCTCTACTGGAGCCCCGGGCCGCTCGCCAGGGTGGCCGTCTACTACACCGGCGGTGACAGGGCGCTGGAGCAGATACGCGATAGCGTCTACAGGGTCACCTCGGTCCTCCGCGGGGGCAGCCTGAGCGTAGCCTTCGCCCTGGCGAGCAGCAGCCAGGTGGAGAAGCTGGCCAGCCTCCCCTTCGTGGTTAGGGTGGAGAGGCAGGCAAGCCTCCTAGACCAGCTAGCCTACTACAGCCCGGCCAGGGTCGAGGGCGCCCCCGCTGGCGGCGTCGGGGTCTCCGGCGAGGCGTTCCGGGTCGCGCAGAACCTGGGGTTCCCCATATACTCCGCCCCCAAGCTGCTGGGGGCCGAGCGTGTGTGGGAGGAGTTCGGGATAAACGGTAGCGGCGTGAAGGTGGCGGTGGTAGACACCGGCGTGGACCTCGGCTCGCCCGACCTCGGCCCCGGCAAGGTGGCCATGGACAGCGACGGGACCCCCCTGACCTTCGACGCCGACGAGGTCGGCCTGGTCCTCATGAACCCCACGGTGAGGGTGTCAAGCGACAAGATCTACATACCCGGCTGGCTGAACGGGTACATCTGGGAGTTCTTCGGGTCAAGCGGGGGCGTCTACCTGGACTACGCCACGTGGGCTCTAGCCTACAACAACCTGACGGGCAACATATACTATGAGGAGATACCGGTGGTCAACCAGACCTACACCATACCCAGCAGCATCCAGGGCAACGTAACGTTCGGGCTGGCCGTCCAGTTCTTCATCGCCGACTACAGGCTGTATGGTATACCGTTCAAGGGTTTTATGTTCTACGGGGCCCCCGTGATCCTGGCGGACTCCAACGGTGACGGCGCCTTCGACACCGTGTACGTTGACACATCCACGGCCTACTACCTCCTGATGACCGTCCTAAGCGAGGCGACCAACGGCACCATACCAGCACCCAACTCCAGCCTGGCCGACCTAAGCTTCGCGGACGAGCAGCCCCTAACCTACGGTGGAGACGTTGTCGCCAACAGGGACTTCACGGGCGACGGCGTGCCAGACTTCAGCCTGGGCGCCCTGGCGGGCGCTGTTTACGACTACTACGGTCTATTCGCCAACACCAGCAACCTCGACTGGTGGAGCGACTGGGAGCCCGGGGCCCTCCTACTACCGGGCTACGACAGCCTCTACGGCCTCTGGGTCGACTTCATCTTCGACTTCCACGGGCACGGGACCAGCTGCGCCCACGTCATAGGCGCCACAGGCGAGACGCCAAGGGAGGTGCCCGGGACCGCGCCTGGCGTGGAGTTCAACACAACAATGCCTGGAATAGCGCCCGGCGCTAAGATAGGCGGCGCCCCCGCCCTGTGGAACGGCGACGTCGTGACGGCCCAGCTCTGGCTGGCCGGGTTCGACCTGGTAGACCCCGAGACGTACACCTGGGTGTACACTGGCAACCACCAGGCCGATGTGATAAGCAACAGCTGGGGTAGCAGCTGGCTCCTCGTCAACGGCTACGCCAGCGACGCCGACCCGACCAGCCTCTGGGAGGACTACATAACGGCGGTGAGCGGCACAGTGATAGTGCACGCCGCCGGCAACGGCGGGCCTGGCTTCGGCAGCGTAACCATGCCCGGCGCCGCGGCGTTCGTGATAACCGCCGGCGCCGCGACCGACTTCTACTACAGGCCCGTCTACGGTGTTGGCAACGCCTCCTACATACCCGGCGGCTACGGCCAGGTGGTGAGCTGGAGCGACAGGGGGCCCACCGAGTTCGGGTACCCCAAGCCCGACATAGTTAACATAGGCAGCTTCGAGTGGGCGGGCACGAGGGCCATCGACGCCCCATTCGACGGTAGCATGGCCTACGACCTCTTCGGGGGCACCAGCGAGGCCACCCCCATGACGGCTGGGAGCGTGGCTCTCATAATACAGGCCCTCAGGCAGGCTGGGATAGACTACACGCCATACTTCGTCAAGGCGGTCCTCAAGAGCAGCGCTGAGGACGAGGGGTTCAACCCGTTCAGCCAGGGCAGCGGGTTCGTCAACGTCTACAAGGCTGTTGAGACCGTCCTCGAGGGAGGACTCGTGGCGTACAGCGAGGACTCCGCCTACAACATCCTAGAGCAGATAGACGAGACGATGGCCGCCATGCTGAGGACCGACCTGGCAAGCGTCTGGCAGGCCTTCCAGGGCGCCAGCGATACGGCCCTCTACACGGGCCCCATGGTGCCGGGCGAGGAGAAGACACTGAAGCTCTACATAGAGGGCCTCCAGGGGGCGGCGGCGAACGCCACAATATACGACTACGCGCTCCACAAGAGCTACAGGCAGACCCTCGCGCTGGCCCTCCTCACGGGCCAGGCGAGGCTCGTCTACAGCGACTCCAGCGGGGCGGTCGTCAGCGAGCCGGCGAGCGGGCTCCTCTGGGGCGGCGGCGACGGGAAGCTCTACATCAACGTCTCGGCGGTAGGTAGCGGCTACAGGATCGCTATACCTCTCAGCGACGAGGTCCTAAAGCACAAGTTCACGGTCATAAGCCTAGCGGCGCCAGCGGAGTACTACTTCCTCCCCGGCCAGGACGGTAGGCCCGACGTGACGAGCCCCGCGATGCTCTACATCTGGGAGCTGGGCGTGTGGTTCGACCTCAACGGTAACGGTGTGATAGACGCCTACAACAACACATACTACGAGGTGGCCAGGCTGGGCTACGACTTCCGCGGGGGGCCAGTGGCCCACCTAGAGCTGGGCAACCCGATGGAGGCCGTCGAGAAGGCCGCGGAGGCTGTGGCCAACTATACTGGCTTCGACGTCTCCTACCTGCTGAGCCACGCCCACCTAGTGGTGGAGCTTAGGGTGTTCGCCAACGCCTGGAGCGGGAGCGGCGCGCCCCCCATGCCCGTCAGCGGCGGAGTAGACTACTACGACGAGGCCGACTGCATGCTGGTGAGCGCCCCCAGCCAGGTGAGCGTGAGCGGGGAGGCCGAGGTCAACGTCACGATCAGCGTGCCGAGCGGCATGCCGCCTGGTGTGTACGAGGCATACCTGGTCGTCGAGAGCAGCTACGGCGAGATACTGGTGCCGGTGAGCGTCGTGGTAGCCAAGCCCTTCGACCCCGCTAGCGAGTACCTAACCTTCATAGGCGGCGCCAGCCAGGGCTTCGTCTACGACAACTACGCCTACAGGCCGGCCCTAGACCAGTTCTGGAGGCCGGAGGTTGGCGACTGGCGCGTGTACCCGATAGCGATACCCGCCGAGAGCGCCATGCTAGCCTCGGGCGTGCAGGTAACCATAACCTGGGCCAACCCGAACGCCGACTACGACGCGAGCCTGGTTGGCCCCGGCGTGAACTACTGGGGCGTCGTGGCCCCGGCGTTCGCCTCCTACACCGACGCGGCAGTCCTCGGAGGCAAGCAGACCTACCCCTACGCCGTGGGCGGCGTCTACAGCTACTTCGACTACCCGGCGCCCGGCATAGCGCAGTTCACAGCCCCGCTCGACCCACTGAGGCCCCTGAGGGGCGCCGCTGCCGGCGAGGGCTACGTGTACTACTGGCTAGTGGTGCACCAGAAGTTCAGCGACGTCGAGGGCGAGAAGCCCCTGGTGATGATACAGGCCTCCAAGTTCATAACGCCCAACACCGTGAGCGTGCAGGCCGGCAGCCAGGGCGTGGCGGCGGCGTTCTACCTCTCAGCCAACACCGGCCCAGCGTACATTGTGGACTACATAGTGGTGCCGCTCTCCGGCTCGGGCCTCCAGGCGGCACCCCTGAGCCAGTACCTAGGCTCCAGCAGCCTGAGGGTCTACCAGGTCTACTACGACGCGAGCCAGGCTAGCCAGGGCTCGTACCTGCTGGTCAACCTGGTTGTCGAGCCAGACACGCCGGCGGTGATACTGGGCTACACCGACTCCACCGGCGCGACGGTGGCGTACCCGGTGGTGCCCCTGATCTACCCGGCGGTGATAGCCTTCAACGTGGGCTAGCCCCACAGCTACCCCCCGGGGAACCGTTTTTACCCACCCTCAACACCCCCCTTTCTGGAGGTGCGCCGGTCCTATGGGGGAGGGCCTCAGGCTTGAGGTTGTAGAGCTGCCCATGCCCGAGGGTGCCAACGTGATCGTGGGGAGGACGCACTTCATAAAGACCGTGGAGGACCTCTACGAGGCCCTGGTGACCAGCTGCCCCACAATAAAGTTCGGCCTAGCCTTCTGCGAGGCGAGCGCCAAGAGGCTCATACGCCACGACGGCAACGACAGGGAGCTCGAGGACACGGCGGTCGAGGCGTGCAGGAGGATATCGGCGGGCCACGTGTTCGTTGTCTACCTGAGGGACGGGTGGCCGATAAACGTGCTAAACAGGATAAAGCACGTAATGGAGGTGGTCTCCATAGACGCTGCGACGGCGAACCCTGTGAAGGTGATAGTGGCCGACCTGGGCGAGCAGAGGGCCCTACTAGGCGTGGCGGACGGCTTCAAGCCCGTGGGTGTTGAGGGGGAGAAAGACGTTAGGGAGCGCGTAGAGTTCCTCCGGAGGATAGGGTACAAGAGGGGCTAGCCCATAGCCTCGCGTGCGAACTCCACTATGAGGCCGGCCCCCTCCTTTATGTCCTCCGTGGCGGTCGCGAAGCTCAGCCTCACATGCCCGGCGCCAGCCCTATCGGGGAAGGAGGTCCCTGGCAGCACGAGCACACCCTTCTCCTCGAGCAGCCTCCTCACGAGCCCGTCCTCGTCGGTCCCGAGGGCGTCGAGGAGGCCGCGGACCCGTGGGAACATGTAGAAGGCACCCTGGGGCAGGTAGGCCTCGACGCCCGGGGCCTTGGAGAGGATATCGTAGAGTATCCTAGCCCTCTCCTCGAAGGTGCGTATCATCTCCCTAACCGGCCCCCAGTCGCCGCGGAGGGCCTCGACGGCCGCCTTCTGGCCGAAGCTGGGGGCGCAGCTGTAGAGGGTGACCGCCAGGTCTAGTATGTGGGGTATGACCTCCCTCCTGATAACCAGGTAGCCCAGCCTCCACCCGGTCATGCTGAAGGTCTTCGAGAACCCGTTTATGTAGGCGACGTGGTCGCGCCAGTCCTCGTACGATAGGACGCTGCGGAAGGGGGTACCGTGGAACACGAAGTTATCGTAGATCTCGTCTGCCACTATTATGAGGCCCCTCTCGCGGGCCAGCTGGTAGAGCTCGTCCACCTGGCCGGGCGAGAATATGGTGCCCGTGGGGTTGTGCGGGTTGTTCAGCACTATAGCCCTAGTCCTGGGCGTCACGGCCTCCTCTATCGCTTCGATGTCCAGCCTGAAGCCCCTCCCCGGCTCGAACCTCATCGGCACGAAGACGGGGCGGCCCCCGAAGACCTTCACGACCTGGGCGTAGGCGTAGTAGCTGGGCTCGGGTATTATGACCTCGTCCCCGCGCCTAACATAGGCGGCCAGGGCTAGGAAGATAGCGGTCTTAGCCCCCGTCGCCACCACGACCTCGTCCGGCCTAACGTCGGAGCCGTACCTGCCGTTCAGGTAGTCCGCTATCGCCTCCCTAAGCTCGGGTATGCCGGCGGTCTCCGT
>JALSQL010000068.1 GCA_026985435.1 Acidilobaceae archaeon | reverse complement strand
TCCTACTCGAGCTCGCCCGCGTGGCTGTGGAGGCGTCCAGGCTCGAGGGCCGCACCCGCGGCGCCCTCTCGGGCACCCAGCTCGGGGGGCCCGTCTTCCTCGTAGCGCTCGGTAAGGGGGCGCCCGCGATGGCTAGGGGCGCCCTCGAGGCCATACCCAGGGTTGAGGGCGGGCTGGTCGCCACTGTTAGGGGGGTCGACACGGGCGGCCTCGACGGGCTGGAGGTAGTCTACGGGGAGCACCCGGTTCCCGGCCCGGGGAGCCTGAGGGCTGGCGAGGCCCTGCTGGAGTGGGCCAGGCTCGCGGGCCGCTCTCGGGGGACGCTGGTAGCGCTTGTCTCGGGCGGGGGGAGCGCAATAGCCGAGGTGCCGGTTGAGGGGGTTGAACTCGGGGACATAGCGGAGGCCACCCGGCTCCTGCTGGCATCGGGGGCCAGCATAGACGAGGTGAACACTGTCAGGAAGCACCTCTCGAGGATCAAGGGGGGCAGGCTGGCGGAGGCCGCGGCCCCCGCGAGGGTGCTCGGCCTCTACGCCAGCGACGTGCCGGGCGACAGGCTAGACATGATAGCCAGCGGGCCCACGGTGCCCGACCCGACCACGTATGCTGACGCCCTACGGGTGCTCCGCCGCTACGGGCTCTACGATAGGATGCCAGTGAGGGTGGTCGAGGCGCTCGAGCGGGGGGCCCGGGGGGAGCTCCCGGAGACCCCGAAGCCGGGGAGCCCCGTCTTCGGGAATGTCGAGAACAGGCTGGTCGCCTCCAACATGGACGTCCTGGAGGCCATGAGGGGGTGGCTCGAAGGGAGGGGGTACCGGGTACTAGTGCTCACGAGCAGGCTGGAGGGCGAGAGCCGCGAGGTGGCCAGGGTGCTCGCGGCCATAGCGCTAGAGTCGGCCGGGCGGGGCGTCCCCCTCGAGCCCCCAGCTGCGATACTGGCCGGGGGCGAGACCACGGTCACAGTCCGGGGGCCGGGCAGGGGAGGCCGCAACCAGGAGCTGGCCCTGGCGTGGGCTGAGAGGATGAGCTACTGGGGGGCCACCTGCGAGGCTGGCCTGGTGGCGCTCGACACTGACGGAATCGACGGGGTGACGGACGCGGCCGGGGCCGCCGTGCTACCCCTGGACGCCGCGAGGGCCCGGGGGGAGGGGCTGGACCCCCTGGAGGCGCTCGATAGGAACGACTCGTACACGCTGCTAGACAGGCTGGGCGCCCTAGTTAGGACGGGGCCGACCGGAAGCAACCTCAACAGCGTTGTGGCGGTTATAGTCGCCAGCCGACTCCGCGGCACGGCCGGGGTAGGCGCGTGGCCCTAGGTCTCGTAGCGTCGGTCAGGGCGTGGCTCCCCATAAGGAGCCTCGGGGCCGTGAACGTGTACGTCCACCCAGCCGGGGATGGGGGCGTGCACCTGGTGGACTCCGGGATATACTCCGCCCGCTCCATACACGACATAGTGAGGGGCGTCAGGGCGCTGGGCCTGGACCCCCGGAGGGTGGAGAGGATAGTGGCGACGCACTTCCACGTGGACCACCTCACGGGGGCCGCCCTAATAGCGGAGGCGACGGGCGCAGAGGTGCTCCTGGGCCGCCGGGACCTCGAGGTTGCACTCGCCGGCGGGGACCCGGGGGAGTTCATAGACGCTGCGATCAAGCTGTTCGTCGAGCACGGCATGCCCCGGGGGGAGGCCGAGGAGATACGCGGTAGCCACCCTGCCCTCCGGGCGGTGGAGGCCTACAGGGCCCTCTCGAGGCTCGACATCAAGCCCCTGGCGGAGGGCGACACCGTCAGGCTGGGGGAGACGAGGTACCGTGTGCTGGAGATGCCGGGCCACACGCCGGGCCACATAATCCTCGTGGCCGAGGAGGAGGCATACGCCATAGTCGGGGACCTCATACTCCAGGGCATCACGCCCCACGTAACACTCCACAACCCCCAAACCGACCCCCTAGGCGACTACCTCTCCTCCCTAGAGAGGCTCGCCGCCCTCAACCTGAAGCTAGCACTCCCCGGCCACAGGGAGCCGATCCACGAGCCGGCGTCGAGGGCCATGGAGATACTGAGGCACCACCAGGAGAGGCTGGAGGAGATCATTAGGCTCCTCCAGGCCAGGGGGCCCCAGACAGGCTACCAGGTCGCACGCCAGGTCAGGTGGAGGGTGAGATACAAGAGCTGGGAGGAGTACCCCCCGCCGGAGAGGTTCTTCGCCATGGGGGAGGCCCTGGCGCACCTACGCCGCCTAGAAGCCACCGGAAGGGTCGAGCAGGTGGAGAGGAGCGGCGCTACCCTATGGAGGGCCGCAGGCTAGGTAGACGCCCCTCAACCCCAGCCAGGGCGCCCCGGCGGGGGCTCGGATGGACTAGGACTCTTCACCCCCGCCCCCGGAGGCGGTGGCGGGTCCAACGACCGGATTCACCTCGCCAGCACCCCCGCCGGGGCCCGCCCACCCCCGAGGCGCTGGGGGCTCAAGAGCGCGACCAAACCCGGCGCCGGGCCCCCAGCAGCGCCGCTACAGCAAGCGCCAGGCCAGCAGCGAGGGCTGCAACCGCAACGCCCACACCGCCAGGGGCCCCGCCGCCGGGCTCGATGCCACGCCCGCGGCCTGTGGTGGCGGGCAGGCCGCCCGGTTGGGGTGTGGGGGAGCCGCTTGCGGTCGAGGCCGGGCCCCGAGAGGCGCTGGCTCCGGGGCTCGGCGTGGGGGTGCTCTGGCTGCTGGCGGGAGCCCCCGGCTGGCTCCCGGTTGCGGGGGTCGGGTGGCTGGTGCCAGTTGCAGTCCCTGCCTGGCCTGTGTTGCCCCCCGTTTGGGTTGTGGTGGAGGGTGGCGGCCCGGTGCTGGTGTTGCCCCCGGGCGGCGCCGTGCTAGTGGTGGTTGCCGGCGGCCTCGAGCCGTTGGGGGCCCCGAGCGGGGCCGGGGCTACCCCGCCATCGCCGAAGA
>JALSQL010000067.1 GCA_026985435.1 Acidilobaceae archaeon | reverse complement strand
CTGGGCTATCTGGCGGCGGACCGGCTCGGGATGGTCCGGGAGGACTATTGTACCGAGGCCCCCGTATCCCTCCCTCGTTTTCACCACTAGCTCCCCTATCTTCCTCTGTATAGTGGGGAGCCCCTCAGGGTCTAGGGGCGTGTAGGTGGGCGGCTGGGGTAGAACTGGCTCCTCGCCTAGGTACTCTTCTATGAGGGTGGGCACGTAGTGGTAGACTAGCTTGTCATCGGCGGCCCCGGTGCCCCAGGCGTTCACGAGCGCTACCTTGCCGTCCTTGTACGCCTTGGAGAGGCCTGGGACGAAGAGGTCTAGGTCCTCCACCCGCCTGTATATGACGTCGACCTGGACCTCTCCCTCTCCGGGGAGGCGGAGGACAACGTAGCCCCTCTCATCGACGCGGAGATCGTTGCCCTCCACGAGGGGTATGCCCATGAGCCTCGCGAGGTAGACGTGCTCGAAATAGGCGCTATCATAGGGGCCATCGCTCAGGAGCACCATGAAGGGGTCCCGGGCCCAGCTCGCCGCCCTCATGGCCTCGAGCAGATGCTCCCACGGCCGGTAGTCGATTATGCTGTAGGGCTCCCTTATCTCCGGCAGGAAGCGCTGGCCCAGCTCCCTCATCTTGACCTGGTACGCGGCCCCGCTCGGGACCCTCAGGTTGTCCTCTATAACCAGGAACCTCTCGCCATCGTATAGGAGGTCCGCCCCGTACACGTGTATGTATATCCCGTTCCTGGGTTCAAGGCCCATGAGCTCGGGGTAGAAGTAGCGGCTCCCATACACGACCTCCTCGGGTACCGGCGTCCTCTCGCCCTGGTAGAGCTCGCGCAAGAACCTGTTCAGGGCTCTCGCCCTCTGCTCCAGGCCCCGGGCCACCGTCTCGAACAGGCTCCACGGTATTATACGGGGGAGGAAGTTGACCGGTATAGGCCTGTACTCCCCCGGCTCGATATTAAACGTGAACCCCTCAAGATACCCCGTGTAGGCGGCGTGCCGGGCCTCCTCCGCAAACCTCTGCTGCCCCAGCTCCTCCAGCACGCTGAAAAGCGCCTCATACGCAGGCCTGGGGCGGAGCTCCTCGTCCACCACCTCGTTATACGAGTCCTTCCAGAGGAGGGACACCCTCCTCCAGTCCAGCAGTGTCAAGCCCCCTGGCACCCCCGCGAGGCGCTACTGCTGCTGGTGCATGAGCTGCTCCCTCAGCTTCTCAGCGGGCGGCGTGGGCGGGACGGTGAGCTCTGCCTCCAGCACCTCGCCAAGCCGTAGGGCGGCGCTGAGAATGTCTTGGAGGTGGCTCCTCACGCTGTCCAGGCTCCTCTCGACCCTGTTCTCCGCGAGGAGCACGAGCATGTTGGCCTCCCTGCTGAGCCGCTCGCTCCCGAGGCCCATCAGGTTGAGCCTTATCATCCTCGCAGCATGGACAAGGCTCCCCTCCCGGCCGTACAGGACGTCCTCCAGGAACCCCCAGAGCCCCCCGTACTCCCGGCCCAGCGAGCGGGCGAGGCCCGCGAGAGCCTCCTCAGGGCTGGCGCTCGAGAGCGCTGCTAGGAGGCTCCTGCTGGTCAGGTCTATCCTCTCGAGGTACCTGCCAGTCCAGTACAGCCTGTAGAGCTGGCTCGGCGTCCCCCGGAGCAATACTGCGACCCCCGTTATATACCCCCTGCGCTTCCTCATGTGAAAACCATGGCTCTAGCACTCATAAGGCTTACCCGGAGAGGCCCCTGGGGAGGGGAGGAGTGAGCGGCTCCATGCTGTTCGAGGTCGTATACGAGAGCATCTACCGCTACCGATCCACGGTGACAGTCAACGACAACACCCTACGAGTCATACCCCGGAGGGAGCCGTGGCAACGGCCGGTCCGGGTCACCATAGAGACGAGGCCCCCAGGAACCGTGGTCCGCTACAAGGACAGATACGGCAACCCAGTCGCCAGAATAAGGATAACAGCGCCCCACAGAGAAGTCCACTTCCGCGTCGCCGCGACAGTAGAAATACTGGGCTCCTACGGCCGCGAGCCCGCCAGAGACCCCCCGCTCCCCCTCGACCCGGACCAGCTCCCCGGAGAGGCCAGGCACTTCCTCCTCCCAAGCCCCCTAGTAGACCCCGACCGCCTCAGGGGGCTCGCAGAGAGCATAGCGGGCAGCGCCAAAACACTGGGAGAGGCCGTGGAGAGGCTAGAGGCATGGGTCTACAAGGAGATAAGGTATGAGAGGGGCCACACAGACGTCAACACCCCGGCCCACAGGGTAGCAGAGCTAGGGGTCGGCGTGTGCCAGGACAAGGCCCACCTCCTCATCGGCCTCCTCAGGAGCATCGGGGTGCCGGCCCGCTACGTGAGCGGAGCCCTCCTCACAGAGGAGGGAGAAACCCATGCATGGGTAGAGCTCTACTGGCCCGGGGAGGGCTGGCTCCCCGTGGATCCGACCAACAACATACTCTACAGGATAACGGGGACCCACGTCAAGTATGCTCACGGCCGCGACTACAGGGACGTGCCCCCGATAAACGGCTACTACATAAGCCGCGAGCCAGGCGAGCTAGCCCATGTAAGAGTAAAGCCGAGAAAAATAGACTAGTGACTGTGCCCGTGATCCTCGCCAGGCATGCCCACGGGGCCATGCGTCAAGTAGTACTCCGGGTTCCTCTCGAAAGCCACCTTACACTGCTCGCTACAGAAATAGTAAACCCTCCCCTTATACAGGGTCTTATACGGCGTCGTAACAGGGACCTGCATGCCACACACAGGATCCGTATACATCCTCTGCCCACAAACCATACTGATACACCTCTTGGCTCTCACCCTAGATAAGAGGCCGCCCGAGCGATATCAACACGAGTATGTAGAAAAATGCTCCAGGGCATCCCCCAGGAGAATTTAAGGAAGCCCGCCCGTACACCAGCCGCCTGGGTGCCCGGGAGGGTGGCAAGACCATACTACTGGGGGCCACGGGGATACT
>JALSQL010000066.1 GCA_026985435.1 Acidilobaceae archaeon | reverse complement strand
AGTAAAGATGCCGGATATCTACGTCGAGGGGATAGAGGAGCTCGTGCGGGCAGGCCGCTATAGCAGCAGGAGCGAGGTGATAAGGACGGCGGTCAGGGAGCTCCTCAAGAGGGAGCTGTGGAGCGCCGGCATACCAGCAGAGAGCAGCTGGCTAAGGGCCCCGAACGCTCTAGGCTACTCCCCTGGCCAGGTGGGACTAGAGGCCTAGCCCTCCACCCCCTATCCTACCCCGCGCCAGCGGCCCCCCGGTTCTCGCAGCCTAGCCCTCCACCCCGCCTAGGGCCACACCCTAGCGGGCAGCCAACGCCACGGCACGCCAACCCCGCCAGCCCAGCCCCTGTATGGGAGTCTTTTTCCCCTCATACCAGCGCTGGCTGGCCAGCGGGTAGGCTCCGGTGTGGGCGCGTGCGACTATGAAACCGTGGCTGAGTCCTACCTAAGCCTGGGTGAGGCCCTCGCCGCCGTCAGATCCGAGCCCCGGGGTAGCGAGGTGCCCCTAGCCCAGCTGTTCGTCGTGGAGTGCGGCTCGACACCCAACCCAGTCTCGCTCGGGGGCCTGCTCGGCGAGGCGGCTAGGGACGAGATGCTCGAGGCCATGGCTGAGAGGGGCGTGGTGCCAGTAGCATCCGGGGCCGTGCCCCCGGATAGCCTGGCGCACCTGCTAGTCTACCTCGGCCTGCTGGTGCTCGCGGAGGCCCGGGGCGACGAGACGGCCTCCACCGCGAGGCTCAGGATTATAGATGACCTCCTAGTCCCCGCCATTAGGGAGCTGAGGAGGCACGGCGGCTACTGCGAGGCCCTGCTGGCGGAGGCTGCCGAGGAGGTGCTGGGCCTCGACATGGAGTGCCTAGGGGTGGCGGTTGGTGGTGCTGCCAGCGAGGAGTGACGGGTGCCCCTGGGTGGTCGGCCACAGGGCTAACACTAGGAGGTGGATAAGGAAGCACTTGAGGAGCGGGGCCGACGGCGTGGAGGTAGACTTGTACCTGGACGAGTCGGGGCGGCTAGTCATAAGCCACCCACCCAGCAGGCGCAGGTACCCGCTGCTACGCGAGCGGCTGGCTAGCATACTCTCGGGCGTGCACCTGACCCCGGGTGTGAGCCCCGGGGAGCTGGCCGCCCTGCTGCCGAGGGGCGCCATACTCTGGCTGGACCTCAAGGCCAGGGGTACCGCGAGGATACTCTCCACGCTCCCACGCGAGGTCAGGGAGTGGAGGCCCCTAGTGGTGTCGACCAGGTTCCACGACGAGGCCAGGGAAGCCCTGAGGGAGGCCCCGGGCGCCCTGGTGGTCCTAAGCCTCCAGAGCAGGCCTCCGAGCCCGGCGCTGCTGGCCAAGCAGGCGGGCGCCTCGGGCTTCACCATAGAGAGCACGTATATTGACGAGGGGCTGGTGGAGGAGGCTCGGAGGGAGGGCCTGATAGTGGCCGCCTGGGTTGTGAACGACGAGCACGAGGCGGCGAGGCTGGCCAGGCTGGGGGTCGACATTATAATAACCGACTTCCCGGGGATGGTGAAGAGGGTATGCAGGAGTGCACTCCAAGGGTAGTGCTCCTAGACTTCGACGGCACCGTAGTTGACACTATGGAGTGGTACGCGGACGCGGCCTCTAGGATAATAGAGGAGGTGGCGGGCATCCCCCGGGAGGAGGCCAGGAGGCTCTACCTAGCCACGGCCGGCAGGCCGTTCCGAGAGCAGCTCAGACTCATGGGCCTTCGGGGGGAGGCCCTGGAGGCCGCCGCGTCCAGGTTCGAGGAGGAGAAGCGGGCCATGCTTAGAAGGGTGACGCTGAGCCCCGAGGTGGAGCGCTTCGCCGCCAGGGCCAGGGAGATGGGACTTCAGGTGTTCCTCTCGACGAACAACGAGTGCAGCGTGGTTTCAAGCAACCCCCAGCTAACCCGGGTCTTCGACGGCGTGCTATGCCACGACCCCGAGACCGGCATGGGGAAGGGGGAGCCCCACGTCAAGGCTCTGGGGGCCATGCTTGGAGTTAGGAGGTGCGAGATACTATTCATAGGGGACTCGGACTACGACATAGAGCTACACGCACCGCTAGGGGTAACCCCCATCAGGACCAGGGGCCTCTGGAGGCCGGGCGAGGCCGAGAGGCTCCTAGAGAAGATAGGGGAGCTACTAGACGACCCCTAAGGCGGCCCAGCGATTTAACGAGGCGCTACAAGCCCAGGCGCGGGGGATAGCAGGCGTGCCGGAGGGCGGCAGGGTCACCGCGGTGGTCATAGCTGGCGAGAGGGTCACGGTCGCCAGGTCGCTCGACGAGCTGGCGAGGGCACTCGCCAGCGCTGGCGGCCAGGCCCGTGTACTCCTAGTCGAGGGGAGGGTGCTCGCGACGCTGGAGGCTAGAGCCCCCAGCGCTGGCGAGGCGGGAGCCCAGCCGGGGCCGCAGGGCCCCGCCTCCGGGGCTCCGCAGGCGGCTCCGCCGCCGGAGAGGCGGGAGGCTGGCGGGCAGGGGTTGGCCGTGGCCGCCGTTTTCGACCAGATGTTCAGGGGGTTCGCCGATATAGTCGCCAGGGAGGTGCCCGGAGTAGAGCTGCACGAGGTCGTCGGCCGCGGGCTCGAGAGGCCGGTCAGGGTTGGCAGGGTATACAAGCAGCCGGCCAGGGACGACTACGACGTGCTATCACTAGTGGAGAACCTGGCCTCTCAGGGCAAGCTCGTGGTATTCTTCACGGGGGACAAGAGGCTGGCCAGCCAAGCCGCGGCCCTAGGAGATGAGAGGATAATTGTGGAGTACATGCCACCGAACGAGTACCCCGGCAAGGAGAGCCTGGCAAAGGCCATGATAAGCGCCGTGAGGAAGGCGATAGGGTCGACACGCTCGCCAGCAGAGCACGAGGGGAGCGCAAACCGGTCGGGGAAGCCGCCCACGGGCTAGGGCGACCTGGCCCCCGGTGACTCTGGCGGGCCCTGGGACCAGGGGCAGCCGCCGTGGCATGATGCTACGTTACTGTGGGGCACTGTGATGTTTCAAAAACTTAAAAGCATGTAGCCCTCTCCTATAGACGTGGAGCACAATCGCTCCTATACAACCTGAAAACGGGTTAGAGACCCTTCGGGGTGGTGTGGCATGGCTGGGCGGCGGGCGATCAGCAGGAGTGTGGCCGCGGTAATCGTCGTGGTAGTAATCATAGTCGCTGGCGCCGCCGCGTGGCTGGCCAGCAGGGGTGGCGGAGGCGGCGCGGCCACCACTAGCGCTGGCACGGCTGGCGGGGCGGCAGCGGCGCCACCCGAGCTCACGGGTAACTTCACGAAGGACGCTCTGGCGATAGGGCGCTGGCTCGAGGAGCATGGTGTGGGCCAGGTCACATATACGGTCATGGCAGCTGGTGACCCCAACTCTGTCATGAGGATGTATGGCATAGTTGAGGCTGCTGAGGACATCAATGACTTGTGGAGTGAGAATGGGGTAAACGTGAAGATCACCATTAAGACCGACTGGAGCCCCGACTTCAAGAAGCAGTACGACAACTTCAAGAGTAAGTATGAGCTCGGGGAGAACGGTGACTTCTTCGTGAACAGCTACATCTACATAGCACCCCTGGCGAGCCAGGGGAGGCTGCTGGATCTCACCCCGTGGGTACAGAAGTATCAGGGGTACTTCAGCGACTTCTTCCAGACGCTAATGAAGGCTGGCCAGTACCAGGGCAAGCAGTACGGCATCCCCCAGGACACCGAGGCGCGCCCGCTCTACATAAGGAAGGATGTTGCTAGGTGCATGGGCTGGGACCTAAGAGGGCTCGACGAGAAGGTGAAGAACGGCCAGTTCACCTGGCAGGACGTCTACCAGAAGGCGAAGGAGGCCGTCGAGAAGGGCTGCGCGGACTGGGGCCTCATACACAGGAAGGGCAGCGCCCACCCCGACCTGATACAGTTCATCTTCGCCTTCGGCGGGAAGCTCTACGACCCGCAGACCGGCAAGCTCGTCGTAGATAAGGTGGCGATAAAGAAGTGGTTCCAGGTAGAGTACCAGTTCGCCCGCGACGGCCTCCTGCCGAGAGATATCATGAGCTGGGACTGGGGCACCCAGATACACCCGACCATAGTAGGGGAGAGGAAGGCCGACGGCGGCGATGGTAACACGCTCTTCGACATAGGCGGCACGTGGTACTGGACAGAGTGGCAGTCCAAGAAGTACTACCTGGACCCCAAGACCGGGGAGAGGAGGCCCCTAACCCCGGAGGAGGTCGCGGAGAAGTTCTACTACACGCTCTTCCCGGCCGGCGAGCCGGGCAAGCAGCCGGTAACCCTCAGCCAGCCCTTCATGTGGATGATAGCGGCGAACGCTGGCAAGGAGAACCCACACTACAACGATGCCAACTACAGGAAGGCCTACCAGGAGCTGGCCTTCCTAATAGTTGTAAAGGCTAGCGACCCCGAGATAAACGCCATACACAGCGTGATAAGCGCCCACCTGCCCGTCTCGAAGAAGGCGGCTAACCTCCTGAAGGACCCACAGTGGGTCGAGAAGCTGAGGAACCACCAGCTAGGCCTGCACCAGGACGTGCTCAGCAAGATAGCGGACATAATAGACAAGACGGCTGACCCGATAAACATACAGTTCCTAGCCAACGTGACGTACATGCTGGACTACACGCACTTCGCCCCGAGCCACCCGCTCTACGATAAGCTCGCCGGGATATTCGCGGACGCCGTGGACAAGGTTATCCGCGGCGAGATGACGCCGGACCAGGGCGTGGACTACATAGTGCAGAAGGTGAAGGCCGACCCCGACCTAAGCGCTAACGTTGAAATAATCGGCTAGCGCGAGGGTGCGGGAGGTTGCCGGGCAGCCGCTCTTGGGCTCCCGCACTTTTTCTATCCATTATGGGCTTCCTGGTGGTGGCATTCTACCTCCTCCCGCTCCTCCTGACGGTGTGGGCCAGCTTCACCCCGATACGGGACTGGAGGGTGGAGTCGCTGGGGAAGAGTGTGGGGCTAGACAATTATAGGAGGCTCTTCTACCTGATAAGGCACGACCCCGACATGGGGAAGGTGCTGGAGACGACGGTGGTCTTCGTCTCGGGAACACTCCTCGTAAACGTCGTGGGAGGATTCCTCCTGGCCGTGGCCGCGTTCCTCCTAGACGAGAGGGTATCGCTGGGGTTCCGGCTACTCTGGCTCCTCCCCAGGATGACGCCCGTGGCGGTCTTCGGCCTACTCTGGTACTACTTCTTCCACGGTAACGGGATGTTCGTCCACTTCCTACAGGCGCTGGGGCTACTGGAGGGGCCCACATGGATCGGGCAGGATCAGCGCTTCCTGCCGTGGGGCGCCTGGTTCATAATAATATTCGTCAACGGCCTCGTCGGCGTCAGCTACGGTATGATAATCTTCTACTCTGCCTTCAAAAGCATACCCCGAGACATATACATGGCCGCCCTGGTCGACGGAGCGAGGCTGCGCGACATAATCCTCAAGATCATGGTCCCCCTCACGCGGTGGCACATAATATTCGTCACAGTATGGCAGCTGCTCAGCCTCCTAACGACGTACGCCCACCTCTACGTGCTCGTGGAGTGGAGGGTTGTAGACAAGTGGTACGGCATGACGT
Source organism: Acidilobaceae archaeon (assembly GCA_026985435.1). Lineage (GTDB taxonomy): Archaea > Thermoproteota > Thermoprotei_A > Sulfolobales > Acidilobaceae > Calypsonella. Next base: position 6,166 of record JALSQL010000066.1, on the reverse strand, counting down.
GGTCCCTCTACGTCTTCGAGACAGCGTTCGGGAGCACGGTGAGCGACCAAGCCCTGGCGGCGGCCGCCGCGGTTATACTCATAGTAGTCGGGATAGGGCTGGGCCTCGCGACACTCCGCATCATGGGGTTCGAGAGGGAGCTGAAGCCGGTGAGGGGTGACATATGATGAGGGGGGCCCTAAGCCTGGCTAGCAGGCTACTCGGGAGGAGGGGCGGGCGCCTGGAGGAGGCCCCCCTAACCGGCAGGGGCTTTCAGGCCATCCTAGTCCTAGCGCTGCTCGCGGCCAGCCTCCCGATAATACTCTCGTACACGCTGCTGGTGGAGCTGAGCTTCTCAAGCACCCTAATAATGAGCCCGTTCCAGAAGACACAGTTCACCCTGGAGAACTGGCGCCTGTTCCTCGAGGGCAAGCTCGCCCCGACGGCTGCCAGGATATACTCGCCCGCCTACATCAGGTCTATGATTGTGAACACGCTCATAGTGGCAGCTGGCGTTACCGTGGTGGTTATAGCCGCCTCAGCCCCGGCGGCGTACGCCCTTTCGAGGCTACGGTTCAGGTTTAGGGCAGCCACCCTGAGGTTCCTGATACTGCTGCATGCCTTCCCCGGGGTCGCGCTCATAATAGGCGTGTACGCGGTCTACGTCTACCTCTACAAGAGGCTCTTCGTCGGGGGGCTCCTACCGAAGGAGTACCTCCTACTATACTCCTTCGCCTACGTCATAGTCGCCAGGGCCAGCCTAGAGGTCCCCATGAGCACCTGGATACTCAAGGGGTTCTTCGACAGGGTGCCCTGGGAGGTGGAGTGGGCCGCCCTCGTCGACGGGGCCAGCAGGCTGAGGACGTTCTGGCAGGTCATGCTCCCCCTGATAAAGCCTGGGCTCGCGGCCGTCGCCATATTCGCCTTCATGGCCGGGTGGGAGGAACTCATATACGTGGTGGTATTCCTGCCCAGGGAGGCGCCTACATTAGCCTCGTTCATCCACTACCAGCTAAGCGGGGGCTCGCTTGAGGCCTCGTACCTGCCGGTCGTCGCGGCGGCTGCCACGGTTTACCTCATACCGACGATACTATTCTTCGTGTTCACACAGAAGCTCCTACTCGAGGCGGCCCATGGAGGCCTGAAGGCGTAGGGGGTGATGGGGGTGGTGGAGGTTGAGCTTAGGGGCGTGTGGAAGGTCTTCGGGCGCGTCGCGGCCGTTAGGGATGTGAACCTCCGCTTCCCGGACGGGAAGTTCTCGAGCATACTGGGCCCCAGCGGTAGCGGGAAGAGCACCCTGCTCTACCTGATAGCTGGAATATACAGGCCGACTAGGGGCGAGGTCCTCTTCGACGGCCGGGACGTGTCTAGGGTGCCCCCGAATGAGAGGAACGTCGGCCTCGTATTCCAGAACTACGCCCTATACCCGCATATGACAGTCTTCGACAACATAGCGTTCCCGCTGCGCCTCCGCAAGACGCCGAGGGGGGAGGTTGAGAGGAGGGTCAGGGAGGTGGCGGAGATGCTCGGTATAGGGGACCTCCTCGACAGGTACCCGGCCCAGCTCAGCGGGGGCCAGCAGCAGAGGGTGGCGCTCGCGAGGGCGCTCGTCAAGAGGCCCAGCGTGCTCCTCCTAGACGAGCCCCTAAGCAACCTGGACGCCCTGGTGAGGCTCAGGATAAGGGGTGAGCTGAAGAGGCTCCAGCAGGAGCTGGGGATAACGGCGATATACGTAACCCACGACCAGAGCGAGGCGTTGGCGATGTCCGACCAGATAGCGGTGATACACAGGGGCGAGATACAGCAGGTGGGGACTCCGGAGGACGTGTACGAGAAGCCTAGGAACATCTTCGTCGCCAGCTTCATAGGCATGCCGCCAGCCAACCTGGTCCCTGCCGAGGTGAGGCGGGCGCCCGGCCCGTGCGTGCTACTACCGGGCGGCGGCGAGTACTGCCCCCGGGGAGGCCTCGCCTCGAAGCTCGCGGCGCTGGGGCTGGAGAGGGTCGTGGTGGCGTTCAGGCCGGAGGACGCTATACTAGCGGAGCACCCTCTGGAGGACTACGTGAGCATGGAGGGGGAGGTCTACGTCGTCGAGCCCCTGGGGAGGGAGAACATAGTCACTCTCTCGCTCCCCGGCGGCCACTCGGTCAAGGTCATAACACAGCCCGTCGTGAGCCCCCCGGCGGGCTCCAGGATGTACATAAACCTGGAGCCGTCGAAGATAAGGCTGTTCGACCCGGAGACCGAGCTCAACATAGAATACCTCGAGGCGCCGCCGACGCCCCAGGTGGAGGCGCCGCCCCCGAGGCGGAGGGGGGAGTCGGTGGAGGAGGGCGAGGAGTAGCCTCGAGGGCTCGGGAAGCCAATAAACCCCCACGCGGCGCGGGGCCCGGTAGAGGTGGGTGCCTGTGGCCAAGCAGAAGGGTAAGGGTGGAGGTAAGGGCAGGGAGGCTAGGAGCACGGTCCAGCAGGCGGCCTACGATGTTGGCCTCCCGGAGGAGATACTGTCCAAGGTGAGGGGTGACCTGAGGAGGGAGAGGTACCTAACCCCCTTCAAGGTGGCCCAGAGGTACGATGTGAGCGTCAGCACCGCCAAGAGGATACTGAAGGCGCTCGAGGAGGAGGGCCTCCTGAGGAGGGTGGGCGGCACGAGGAGGACTCCAATATACGTCCCGAAGGGTAAGGAGCTGGCCTTCGAGACGGTCAACGTCGGCGTCAGGGCTGGCGAGAGGCTCTAGGGGCCCAGCCGGCCCTGCACGGCCCCCAAACCCTGACAGCCCAATCCTCCACGCTCACGCCAACACTCGCGCCGGGCTCTATCCGGCGCGCCATACTGGGGTGCACGTAGGCCTGGAGGTCCCCCTCCCCGCCTGGCCCCCTGAGCCTGACCAGCACCCTACCCCTCTGCCTGTAGATGCTGGCTACGATCCACCCCTGCCCCCGGGGGTCGACGCTGACAGCCTCCGGGGGCGCCGAGGCTAGCTCACCCCTGGGGGCCAGGGGTGGACCGCAGTGTATGTTGTGGCCGAGGAACCTCGCGGCCTCGAGTGTGGACGGCCTCCAGTACACCCTCTCCGGCGGGCCGTAGTCGGCTATCCGCCCGTCGACGAGAACTGCCAGGGAGTCAGCGAGCTCGAGAGCCTCGTCCTGGTCGTGTGTGACCTGGACGAGGGCGAACCCCCACTCCCTCGAGAGCCTCGCCACAAGGCGGCGTAGCTCCTCGCGGAGGGGGAGGTCCAGGTGAGCGAAGGGCTCGTCGAGTAGCAGTATCCTCGGCCTCGCCGCCAGCACCGCCGCCAGGCTGGCCCGCTGGAGCTGGCCGCCGCTCAGCTCGGCTGGCTTCCTCCCCAGCACGCCCCCGGGGAGCCCCAGGCTGGCGGCCAGCTCGGCGGCCAGCCTCCGGGCCTCGCCCCGAGTGAGGCCCCGCGCCAGCCTGGCGGCCAGGGCTATGTTGTCGGCGACGCTCATGTGGGGCAAGAGAACGGGCCTCTGGCTGAGCAGCGCCGCCCCCCTCTCCTGGGGGCTGAGGTGCGTGGCACTCCTCCCGTCGATGAGCACGTCGCCCCTGTCGGGCTGGAGGAACCCAGCGGCGACCCGTAGCAGCGTAGTCTTACCCGAGCCGCTGGGTCCGACGACCACGGTCGCCCTACCCCCGGATGCTGAGAGGCTCACCCCCCGTAGCACGGGGGTGCCGCTCAGGGTGACCCACACGTCCCGGATCTCCACCTCTACAGCCACCGCTCAACCCTCCTCGCCACGAGCGCCGTGAGGGCGAGCGTGAGGGCTAGGAGGAGCGTGGCGCTGGCCGCCGCGAGATCCGGCACGCGCCCGGCGCCGTAGAGCCTGTAGGTTAGAACGCCGAGGCTCCAGGTCTCGGGCACGCTCAGCACCAGCACACCGCCGAACTCGCCCAGGCTGGCCGCCGCCGCCAGGAGGCCCCCCGCCAGCATGGACTCGCCAGCGGACCTGGCCAGCTGCAGGGCGAGCCTGGCGCCCCTCAGGCCTATCGAGGCGGCGAACTCCACCGCCTCCCGGGGCACGCGGGCGACGCCGGACTCGATGCTCCTAGCCGCCAGCGGCAGGGCCACGGCCGTGTGCGCGGCTACTATGAGGAGCCTGCTGGCCCACGCGATGCCGAGGCGCCCGGCTAGGGGCTTGAAGAGGGTGAAGTAGAGGCCGAGCCCCGCGACGACCGGCGACACCGCCAGCGGGGCCGTGAGAGCCGCCCTAACCAGGGGGCCGGACACCGGAGCCGCCAGGGCTGCCGCGGCGACTGCCAGGGCCGCCGAGGCGCCAGCGTAGGCTAGGCTGTTGGCCAGGGCTAGCCAGAGGCTGGCCCCCGGCGGGATGGGCGCCCTGCCCTCTGCCAGGCGGCGGTACGCCTCAAGGCTCGGGTGACCCCCGGCGGGACCCCAGATGCTGGTGTAGGCGACCCCGGCCAGGGGTATCAGGAGGTAGGCGTAGAGTAGGGCCATGTAGGCGCTGGCCGCCAGCCTCGCCGCCCCCCGGAGGGGGAGGGACACGCTCGCCCCCGAGGACTCGATGGAGGGCAGGCGGGAGTGCAGCCAAGCGAAGGCGGCGGCGAGGCTGGTGAGGGCGGCCAGCTGCAGCCCCGAGGCCCACACTGCGAGGCCCCGGAGGGTGGGGAACCCCTGGAATAGGGTGTAGATCCACGCCTCGAGGGTGTAGTACCTGTAGGCGGCCCCGGGCACCATTAGGGGCGCGGTCAGGCCCATGAAGGAGTAGGTGAAGGCTAGTAGCCACGCGGCCGCGGCGCCCGGCGCTGTCAGGGGCAGGAGCGCCCTGACCCAGAGTCTGGCGCCGCGCAGCCCTATGCTGGTGAAGTACTCTAGGGCCTCCGGCGGCGACCTCGACGCCGCGGCCGCCGTGAGCACGGCCGCTAGGGGTATGTTGAAGTACGAGTGCACGGCGATGACGCCGGTGGCCCCGCGGGCCAGCGCCGAGAGGGGCGTGCCCCCGAGGAGGCCGTGGTACACCCCCCTGAACCCGAGCACGACCGCGACGCTCGGGGCCATGAACACGGGTAGGCCTAGGCTCCTCAGCGCCCTCGCGAGCCTGTGGCCGTAGAAGCCCGCCAGCACGCCCGCGGGCCAGCCCAGGGCCACCGCTATCGAGGCCGAGGCTGCCGCCTGGAGTGTGGTCCACGAGAGGACCCTGGCTAGGCTGAAGGGGAGGGAGCCGGAGGGCCTAGTTGTGGCCACGAGTAAAACCGGGGGTATCGTGTAGAGCGCAGCTATGGCCAGCGCTGGCAGGGTGAGGCCCCAGCCAAGCCCCGGCCTAGCCGTCCTAGCCGGCACCTCCGATCACTCGCAGGAACTCCTGGAGCCACTGCTCGTAGTTATTGCTTATCTCCTCGGGTGTGAACAGGTTGTTAGCAACAATATCGACATCGTCCAGGGTGAGGGCGTACCTGAACACGCCTGGCAGGCTGGCCTGGCTGTTCGCGGGGAGCATCCACTGGTTTAGCGGCACAAGCTCCTGCACCTGCCTGGATAGCAGCCAGTCGACGAACATCCTAGCTAGCCGGGGGTGCTCCGCGCCCTTCACTACCATGACTCCCTCAACCTGGAGCCAGGCTGTGGACTTGCCCCCCGAGTATATGAGGGCCGCCCTGAGCGTGGGTGTCCCGTTGTTCTCGTAGGCGCTATAGGCTGGGTCGGTGCCGTAGCTGACCACTATAGGCCTGCCCTGCTTGGGGTCGAGGAACACGTTGAAGGCGTCGCTCCAGGAGGGCTCTATGTCCACGCTGCTGGAGACGGTGCTCCACCACCCCCTCCAGTCCCGGTTCTCGAGCTTGCTGCTGACAGCTATCTCCCAGAACAGGAAGGCTAGGCCGGGGCTACTCTTGGTGGGATCCTCCACTACGAGCTTGCCAGCGAGCGAGGCTAGGTCGTCCAGGGTAGGGTGCTCCAGCATCGCGAGCTCTGTGGAGTTGAGCCTCTGAGGGTCATACACCAGCGCTATGAGCCCGTAGTCGAAGGGGGTCACGCACCTCTCGGGGTCCAGGGCGTCGGCTATGCTGGCTGGCACGGTCTCGTTGGCTATGGGGCTATAGTAGCAGTCGACCACGCCAGCTTTCTTGGCCTCCACGACTAGCAGGTTGTCGACGCCGATGACCACGTCGGCGCCCGGCCTGCCCTTCCTTGCCTCCTCTATGAGGGTAGTC
>JALSQL010000065.1 GCA_026985435.1 Acidilobaceae archaeon | reverse complement strand
CATCTCGCCGGTCCACCTCGCCGCGGAGAGCGCCGGGGGGGTGGCCGTGCCGCCCACCCGCATCCCCGCGGGCTCCACGCCCCTGGATGTGGTGAGCAGCTCCACGTTCGAGGTGGGCGGCGGCCACGTTGTCCTACTACCCTTCGTCAGGGCGCCCATAGAGAGGAGGAGGAGCGCGACCAGGATCCTCCTAGAGGCGGCGTCGAGGCTGGCCGCCAGGCTGGGGGGCCCCAGGGTCCTGGCGGCCCACCTCGGCCTCGAGGGCTACACCTTCCCGGACGACGCCGTCGCCAGCCCCCAGAGCCTAGCCGGCTTCGACTACGCCGCGCTGGGCCACATACACAAGCGCATAATATCGACGGGCGACTCCAGCCCCGCCCCCTGGGCCTACCCGGCCCCCCTCGTGCCGCTCAACGCCCAGGAGGCCAGGCTCAGCGTGGAGGAGCCCTGGCCCCGCGGCCCGCTGGTGGTGGAGGTTTCCAGGGGCGAGGCTAGGGTCGAGGAGGTCGAGATAGAGCAGCCCAGGCTCCAGGCTTACCTGGCTGCCTCGAGGCCCACGCGGGACTCGCTTCTCCGCGCCGCCAGGGAGGCGCTGGCCAGGGCGGGTGCCAGGGCCCGGGTTAGGGGCGGCTCAAAGCCGCTCCTCCACCTCTCCCTAACACTGGGGGGCGGGCCCTCAGAGCTGAGCCCGAGGGAGGCCGTCCGGCTGCTCGAGAGGTCGCTGGGCGTCAGGGTGAGGGTCTCCAGCGTGAAGCGGTTTAGGCAGCCCGCCATCGTGGCCGCCTCCCCGGCGGGTGGCGTGGGCGGCGAGGTTGAGGTGATAGCCAGGCTCCTGGCCGGGGGTAGGAGGGGCGTGGCGGCCCCCGAGGCGCTGGCCAGGCTGGCGGAGGGCATACTGGCGCTCAAGAGGGAGGCCGCCAGGGATGACGCCGACCCCCAGGCCGTCCAGAGTATGCTGGAGGAGCTCGTCAGCAGCGGGGAGTACGAGCCCGCCTGGCGCGCGGTGGAGGGCGCCGCCAGGTCTTGGTGGGGGTGAGGCACCGTGCCCGTCATTATCGAGCGGCTCGACATCAGCGGCCTCCTGAGCCACGCCAAGACCAGCCTCAGCCTCGACAGGGGCTCCTACGCGCTCGTCGGCGAGAACGGGGCCGGGAAGAGCAGCGTGGTGGACGCCCTCCGGCTGGCCCTCATGACGAGCGACAACATCCGCGGCGGCCTGGGGAACCTGGTCTCCAACTCCATCCCCGGTGGCGCCCAGGCGTCTGTGACGCTCCGCCTGCGCGACACGGAGAGCGGGGACGCCTACGTGGTCAGGGTTAGGGTGTCCAGGAGCGGTAGGAGGGAGGCCGAGCTCTACCGGGAGTCAAACGGGTCCAGGAGGAGGCTGGCCTCGGGGGTTACGGCTGTCAGCGCCCAGCTTGCCCGGATCCTGGGGCTCCCCCCGGTCCAGGGGAGGCAGAGGCTAGAGCTTCTGGAGTACACAGCCATACTCCCCCAGGGGAGGCTCTCCTCCATAATGGACGACCTCCTCTCGAGGAGGTCGCGCCTCAGGGAGAGGCTGGAGAAGATTCTGGGGATAGAGGATTATAGGCGGGCGAGGAGCTTCCTCGAGGGCAACGTGGAGATAGGCGGCTACGCCCTCAGGAAGAGGCTCCCAGAGAGGCTAGCGCGCGAGCGGGCCGCGCTCGAGGAGAGGCTGCGCGAGCGCCTGAAGCTCCAGGAGAGGCTACAGGCCGAGATCCGGGAGACCGAGGAGAGGCTGGCTAAGGCCCGGGCGAGGCTGGAGGAGCTGCGGGGGGCGCGGGAGGAGTACCAGAAGCTCCAGGGCAGGCTTGGGGCTCTCCAGGCGAGCCTCAGGGAGGCCGAGGAGAGGGCTAGGAGCCTCCGGGGCGAGGTGGCCCGGCTCGAGGACGAGGCCAGGAGGCTCGCGAGGCTCCGCGAGGAGTACGAGCGCCTACGCGCCCTCGCGGGCGCGGGGGACCTCATAGCGGAGTACCTCAAGCTGTCGGGGGAGCTGGAATCCACGCGGAGGGAGATCGACCGCCTGGAGAGGGCTCTCACCATACTAGACGGGCTCCCCGAGCTCGAGCAGGCCTCTAGGAGGTACGCCGACCTCCAGGAGGAGGAGAGGAGGCTGCAGGAGAGGCTCAGGAGCGTCGACTCCATGCTGGCTAAGGCCGAGGAGAGGCTCGAGAGGATATCAGCCGAGGAGGCCGAGCTACGCCTAGCCGTCGAGGCCGTGCTGGATCTCCTCCCCGAGCTGGCTGGCGAGGCGGGCGCCGACCCTGGGGAGGTGGCTGCACGCCTGCGCGAGCGCATAGAGAAGCTCCGATCCCTCCAGAGGGAGCTGTCCGCGAAGGCAGAGGCGCTGGCGGCCGAGATTAGGGAGAAGCTCCAGAGGGCCCGCGAGGCCCGGGAGAGGGCTGAGAAGCTGCGGAGCGCCGGCGGGGGCACCTGCCCGCTCTGCGGCTCCCCCCTGCCCAGGGAGCGCGCCCTCAGCCTGGCGGAGCAGCTCGAGGCCGAGGCAAGCCGGCTCGAGGAGGAGAGCAGGGCGGCCGCCGCCATGTCGCACCAGCACAGGAGGGAGGCCGAGAGGCTGGCCAGCCTGATAGGGCTGCTCGAGAGGAGCCTAGCCAGGCTGGAGCACGCCATCAGCCGGGCCCCCAGCGGCGGGGAGGCCGAGAGGCTGAGGGCTGAGGTCTCAGCCCTCCAGGGGGAGAGGGCGGAGCTGGAGGCCAGGCTGGCCAGGGTTAGGGGCGAGCTCTCCAGGCTCCGCGGGGCCGCCAGGAGGTACGACGCCGCCCTGGGCAGCCTCCGCAGCCTGGGGGTCGAGCCGGGCCCTCAGGCTAGGGCGTCCGTCGAGGAGAGGCTCGCCAGCCTCCGCTCCAGGGCCTCCGAGCTGGAGGAGCGCCTAGCCAAGCTGCAGGACGAGATCCTGCGGGCGACTGGCGCGGGCAGCGTTAGGGAGGCCGTGGAGGCGGTTCGGATGGCCAGCCGGAGGCTGCGGCGGGTCGAGCAGGCTGTGGCCGCCGCTGGCAGGGTTGAGGGGATGCTCGAGGAGAAGAGGCGCGAGCTCGGCGGGGTCGAGGAGAGGATCGGCCAGCTGCAGGCCGAGGTCCGGGAGGTCGAGGAGAGGCTCCGGGGGCTGGAGCCCCTCGTGAGGGAGTATGATAGCCTCCAGGCTGAGGTGGGCGAGCTCGAGAGGGGCCTGGAGAGGCGGAGGGGCGAGCTCGAGAGGCTGAGGGTCGAGGTGGAGGAGCTGAGGGCTAGGGTGGAGGAGCTGGGGCAGCTCGCCAGGAAGGCCTCGAGGGCCGTGAGGGTGCTGGAGGTGCTCGAGAGGGCCCCGCCCCTGGTGCTCGAGAGCAAGCTTAACCTGCTCTCCAGGTATATGAGCGACGCACTCTCCAGCTTCAACCTAGACATAGTGGCCGCCACCCTGACAGCGGACTCCGAGGGTGTCACCCTAACCCTAACAAGGTCAGACGGTAGGACCGCCAGCGTGGGCGAGCTGAGCGGGGGCGAGAAGGCCGCCGTGGCGCTCTCCTTCGTGATCGCCCTCGCGAGGCTCCACGCGATACGCGCCGGGTTCCTCGTCCTCGACGAGCCCACAGCGGAGCTCGACAGGGAGAGGAGGAGGACGCTCGTGGAGATACTGCGGAGGCTGAGCGAGGCGGCGGGGATAGACCAGCTGGTAGTGGTCACCCACGACGAGGACGTGTCGGAGGCGGCCGACGTGGTCTGCAGGGTCTCCAAGGACCGGGGGGTCAGCAGGGTCGACTGCGGCGAGCCCGAGCCCCCCTAGGGGGCGCTTTAGTGGTACTACAGCCGCACCAGCCTCGGAGGCGCGCGGGGGCGGGCCTTTTGAGGGGTAGCCTGCTGGAGGCGGCGAGGGCCAAGAGGGACCGCCTGAGGGGCATCGCGCGCAGGGCCCGCGGGGGAGGCGGTGGTAGGCCCGAGGTTGAGCTAGAGGCTCTCCCCGAGCCTGAGCCCGGCGGGCCGGTCCCCCACGGTGCGGAGGACGGCGGCAGTAGGCTCGTCGAGTTCGAGAGCTTCAGCCTCTACCTGGTTAGGGGCTGGGCCGCCTCGTTCGCGGGCGACGGGGGCGGGGGGTACACGTTCCTGGGTGAGGTCGAGTACTCCGACGTCGGCGTGGTGATGCCCCAGAAGGAGCCCGACTCGAGGGTGGGGGTGTACCGGGACGTAGCCGAGGCGCGGGCCGCCGTGGAGGTAGTCTCCGCGATGAAGGGGGGCCTCATGCTGTGGGACGGCAGCCTCGTGGTGCTCTCCTACTCGGGCCACCCGGCGAGGGTTGGGCCCAGAGTGGAGGAGAGGCTCTCGGAGCGCCTGGGGCTGACCCTCGGGGAGGCGCTCTCCGAGATCTCCAGGAGCTGGGCCGAGGGGGTCGTGCCGGCGTCGCCCGCCCTGGTCGAGAGCGTTCTGGGCGCCGAGGGCGTCGATGGAGGGGACTACGAGTGGGTCGCGCTGCTCGAGTGGTCCGAGAAGCTCCTGGCGGTCAGGGTGTTCCTCGAGGAGGCGTGGGCGCGCGGCGTGCTGCCAGTATTCGTGACGAAGACCAGTAGGTCGACGAACTTCTACGGAGGCCCCCTCCCCGACGTCTACTACCTGCGCGAGGCGAGGCCCATCGACGCCTTCACCACGCCCCCCAGGCTTGGCCGGGGGATACCCGAGTACGCCCAGGGCTACGTGCCCAGGGCGTGGGGCCTCCGCGAGTTCTACTCAACGAGGCTCCTGCGGGTGGAGTTCTACGCCCGCCTCGACCCGGGCGCCCCCATACTCGCCGTCGAGGCCGCCTTCCCCGAGGGCGGCCCGTGGGGGCCCCGCTCGGCGTTTGAGCGCGCCCTTCGGGGCCTCCTGAGCCTGCCCCGGACCCGGGGCTACCCCCTCAGCCTGATCGTAGCCCATAGGAGGACCCACATAGACTCCTCCCTCGCCAGGCGTGTCATCGAGGCCCTGGGCCTCAGCCTCGAGAGGAGGGAGAGGTGGATGCTATGAGCTCGGAGGCGCCCAGCGGCGGGGGGCTCCTGGACCCCTGCAGCGGCCCCCACGCCGGGTGGGTTGTGGGCGAGAGCACCCCGGTGTCGAGCGTGGTGCTCTTCGACAGGGACTCCAAGGTGACGCCGGCCAGCGGCCTCTACGTGACCGTGGAGACGGGGGAGGGCTGCGTCCTCGGCATAGTCGAGTGGGTCTCCAGCGGTAACACGCTCCTGCCGGAGGACGTCACAGACTCCGACGAGGTCAAGAGCGTCACGAGGTACAGGGAGCTCCTGGGCAGGAGCTATACCCGCGGCAGGGTCAGGTGGCTCACCCTCACCGCCCCCCTGCTTGCGGGCGGCAAGATTAGGAGCCCGCGCGAGCCCCCGAGGCCCGGCTCGGAGGTTAGGGCGGCGACGCCCAGCCTGCTCGACTCGGTGTTCAGGGGTGGCCGCGGGTGGGTGCGGCTGGGCAGGCTTAGGGGCACGGATGTGGCGTTCCACGTTAGCGTAAACCAGCTCTTCCGGCACCTGGCGGTCCTAGCGGTCACTGGCGGCGGTAAGAGTAACACTGTCTGCGTCCTCGCCCAGAGGATCGTGGGGGACCTGGGCGGCACCATGGTCATCTTCGACGTGCACGGGGAGTACGCCTCCGCCAGGGGCCTGGCGCCCGGGCGTGTGAACGTCCAGACTGCCAAGATAAACCCTGTAACCCTGACCCTCGACGAGATACTGAGGCTCGCGAGGTTCCCGGAGCACGCGATAGTGCAGGAGAGGATACTCAGGAAGGCGTGGGAGAAGGCTATGAGCGAGTACCTCCAGGGGAGCCTCCCCGCCACCAAGTTCCTCTCGAGGATCGAGGAGCTCGCCAGGAGCCCCCAGGTCAAGAGGGACGCCGGCTACCCGAGGGACGAGCAGGTGCTCGGGGTGCTCAGCAAGCTGGAGGACGTGAGGAGCATATACGGCGACGTGCTCGACCCCAACTACTTCACGAGGCTGGAGGACATAATCAAGCCTGGAAAGCTCACCGTCATAGACCTCAGCGAGGTCGACGAGAACGGCGCGGACGCCGTGGTCAGCCACTACCTCAGGCTGCTGCTCATGGAGAGGAAGAGGTGGAGGAGGAGCGGCGGCTCCGCCGGCTACCCCTCGCCCGTCATAGCAGTCATAGAGGAGGCGCACGTCCTCGTGCCGAGGGAGGAGGACACCCTAACCAAGAGGTGGGCCGCCCGGGTCGCGAGGGAGGGCAGGAAGTTCGGCGTTGGCCTCGCGCTGGTGAGCCAGCGCCCGAAGGGGCTCGACCCGGACGTGCTGAGCCAGACCAACAACAAGATAATACTGAGGATCGTGGAGCCCAGCGACATCCGCTACGTCCAGGCCGCCAGCGAGCAGCTAAGCGAGGACCTCGCCAGCGTCCTCCCAGCCCTCAGCCCCGGCGAGGCGGTGGTCATCGGCAGCATAGCCAGGCTACCCGCGATAGTCCAGGTAGACAAGTGCCCGGCCGAGACTGGCGGCACCGACATAGACGCCGTGGGCGAGTGGGCGAGGCTCGCCAGCCAGGGCGGGGGCGAGGAGGACCTCTCCGGCCTCCTAAGCCTCGAGTAGCCCACCTTTAACCCCCAGAGCCCCCCAGAGGGCCCTCTAAGGTGGCGCGGGGTGAGCGGCGGGGAGCTAGAGGCGAAGCTGCGGCTCCACCTCGGCCTCTCCGGCTACGAGGCGAGGGCGTACCTCGCGCTCCTCCGCCTAGGCAGGGCCCAGGCTAGGGAGGTGGCGGAGGAGTCCGGCGTGCCGCAGCAGAGGATCTACGACGTCCTCAGGAGGCTTGCCCGCCGGGGCCTCGCCGTGGAGGAGCGGGGCACCTGGAGGCCCCTACCCCCGGGGGAGGCACTCAGGGCTGAGGCTGAGAGGAGGCTCCTCGAGGCCAGGAAGGCCGCGGCGGCGCTCGAGGAGCTTGCCCGCGAGCTCGAGCAGGCGGCCCGGGGGCCCGGGGCTGAGGGTGTCACGCTGATACACGGGCTCGAGGACGCCCTCGCCTGGGCAGCCGCGGCGGCGGCCCGCTGCGGGGAGAGGCCGGTGTTCACCGCCTACAAGAGCGTCGAGCGGCTGGGCGAGCTCTGGCCCCTCCTGCGCGGGCTTGTCGAGTCCCTCCCGCACGGCGCCCTCGTGCTCGTGCCGGAGGACGCCGAGATACCCGGGGACCTCGCCGAGGAGGCTGGGGGGCTCGGGGTCGAGGTTAGGAGGGCGCCCTGCATCATACTCGACCTGATGGTGGCCTGCGACACCACCATCATAGGCCTGCCTGGCCCGGGTGGGGGCGTGGTGGGGGTCGTCGTTAGGAGCGTCGAGTTCTCGGAGGCCCTCCGCAGGAGGCTCCTCGGCCTGGCCGGGCTACATGTATAGCCTGCTCCCCTTGTCGCCGCTCTCCTCCTGCCCGTAGACCTCGTCTAGTATGCGGTCCGCCAGCTCCCTGGGGACGCCCGCCGCTATGAGGGTCTCCTCCACCTCCTCCCTCCCCCTCCCGCTCCTCAGCTGGGCGGCCGCTAGGGCCGTGAGGCTCCTCATGGCCTCCTCCGCCGCCTCCTCCCTGAAGCCCAGCTCCGACACGATGGTAACGTAGGCTAGCAGGAGCGAGGCGACGGCGTCGTTGAACTCGGCCCTGCTGAGGCTCTTCTTGTCTAGGTCGACCGCGAGGGCCAGCTTGTGCTCGTCGCCGTAGAGGTACGTCTTGACGAGGGGGAGCCTCGAGTAGAGGAGGAGGCTCCTGTAGAGCTTGAGCTTCCTCTCGGGCTCTAGGTCAACGGTCTCCACGCCCGTCTCCACTACGACCCGGATGGCTGGGACGGGGCTGTCCCCGAGGTCTATCGCCAGCAGCATCACAGGGGCCTCAGCGCTGGTGGCCCGGAGGGCCCGGAGCCTGCCGTCCTCGGCGCTCTCCTCGACTATAGTGAACTTCACGTGCTCCAGCCTCTCAGGGTTCTCGACACCCTCCTCGAGCCAGGACCTAACATCCTCGAGGCTCGCCATGCCCCTAGGGGAGGGCTGCGAGTCCAGGACCACCCACCAGCCCCGGGGGGCATGGTGTGGGATAATATGCGCGGCCGGGGGGCTAGCGGACCTTCCTAAATAGTATGGGCGCGTCCCTCACCAGGTACGCCTCGGGGGCGCCCTCCACGCTGCCGGGGGCTGCTAGGTCGAAGCCCAGCGCCTCCGAGGCGGCGCTGGCCGCCCTGGGTATCACGACCTGCAGCATCGACGTCGCCACGCGTATGGCCTCGAGGAGCGTGTAGAGCTCCTCAACGGGCTCCCCCTTCTCCCACGGCCTCGTCTCGTTGACGTAGGCGTTCGCCTCCCTCAGCAGGTCCATTGCCGCCTGGAGCGCCGGGGAGACGTCCAGCCTGTCCATGTGCTCGGTGAACCTCTCGGCCGCCCTTGCCGCCGCCCGCTCGAGGCGGGAGTCCACACCCGCAGAGTCGACCCTGCCGCCCAGCTTCCTCAGGGCCAGCGTGGCCACCCTCCTGACGAGGTTGCCGTAGTTGTCCGCTAGCTCCGAGTTGTAGATGCTGTCGAAGAGCTCGGTCGACACGTCCACGTCCTTGCCCAGGTTGAAGACCCTCATGAGCACGTAGCGCACACCGTCGCTCGTGTGGTACCTCTCAAGGAGCGCCTCTATGCTGATCACGTTCCCGGCGCTCTTGCCCATCTTCAGGCCCCTGTTTATGAGGAAGCCGTGGACCACCACCTTCCTGGGCGGCGGCACCTCCAGCGCCTCGAGCATGGAGAACCAGACTACCGTGTGGAACCACAGGATATCCTTGCCTATGACGTGGTGGACCCCGCTCCAGAGCCTCCTGAACCTCTGCTTGTCCCTCAGGAAGCCGGCCCCCGTCAGGTAGTTGAGGAGGGCGTCGAACCACACGTAGGTGGTGTGGCTGGGGTCCCAGGGTATGGGGATGCCCCACCACACCCTCTCCCTGGGCCTCGAGATGCTTATGTCCCTCAGGCCCTCCTTCTCTATCTTGCCCAGGACCTCGCTGGCGTAGAAGTCGGGGTAGACCCTCCCGGGCAGCACCCTCCTGAGGTGCCCCTCGAACTCGCTCAGCTTAAAGTAGTAGGTCTCCTCCTCCAGCCACTCGAGCGGCTTCCGATGTATCGGGCAGTACGGCCTCCCATCCACTACAATGTACTCCCCCTCACTGTAGAACTTCTCGCAGTCCACGCAGTACCAGCCAGAGTAGCTCGCCTTGTATATCAGGCCCTTCCTCCTCATCTCTCCCAGGACCCAGCGGACCAGCTCCTCGTGGTCGGGGTCGGTCGTGCGTATGAAGCGGTCGTAGCTGATGTCGAGCATCGCCCAGTAGCGCCTGTAGACCTCGGCCATCTCGTCCACGAGCTCCTTGGGGTGCTTCCCAAGCCTCTCCGCCGCCCTCTGCAGCTTGAGGCCGTGCTCGTCTGTGCCTGTAAGGTAGAAGGTATCGACCCCCCGCAGCCTATGATACCTGGCCAGCACGTCGGCGTACACGGTGGTGTAGGCGTGCCCTATGTGCGGGGGGGCGTTAGGGTAGTATATCGGTGTTGTAACGTAGAACGCCTCCACGCCCAA
>JALSQL010000064.1 GCA_026985435.1 Acidilobaceae archaeon | reverse complement strand
CCAGCCCCCCACGCGGCCATACCCTCCCAGGGCCCCCCGAGCCGGCCCGAGGCCGGGCCTTAAAGGGTTCCCCCCAGGACCCGCTACCCCCAGACCCGGGGGTCGAAAGCTAGGGCGTGAAATATCGCCACCATCCTCTCGAGGTCGTCTACGCTTATGTGCTCGTCGGGCGCGTGGGCCAGGGCCGGGTCTGGCCCGTAGGCTAGGGCCTTGCTGCCCCTGCTGGTGTAGTAGTGGAGGTCCAGGCCACCCTGGCATATCACTGGCTCCCCCACCTCCACGCCTGCCCCGGCGGCCGCCCTCCGGAGGGCGTCGAGGAGCTCGCCGGGGTCGTTGTAGGCGGGCTCCATCTCCGCCAGCGTCTCAACCGTGTACTCGACCCCGAGGCCCTGGGCCGCCCACGACACGGCGGCCTCGAGCTCGCCCCGCGCCTGCTCCACGCTCTCCTCCGGTATGAGCCGCCGGTCCACGGTGAACTGGAACTCCCCGGGCACCTGGTTGGCCTTGCCGCCGCCCGGCACGCCCGCCTCGCCGCCTATCATGAAGGTGGGCCTCGCAGCCTCCGGGGGGTCGAAGCGGTGCCTGCTCCTCCTCGGCGAGAGCATCGCCGCCAGTATCTCCTGGAGCCTCAGGGCTAGCGCCGCCCCGGCTAGGAAGGCGTTCCTGCCGAGCCAGGGTGTGCTGGCGTGGGCAGCCCTACCCCTGACCCTCACGCGCGCCCAGTAGAGGCCCTTGTGGCCGTGCCAGGGGTGGCTGAGGCCGCTGGGCTCGGGTATGACCACGTAGTCGGGCGGCCTCTCCAGGATCTCGCCCACCAGGTAGCCGGTGCCGCAGGCGCCCCCTATCTCCTCGTCGGGCACGAACGCCGCCTCCACGGTGTGAACAGGCCTCTCCCCCCTCTCGGCCGCCAGGCGGAGGGCGCCGAGGACCGCCGCTATCCCGCCCTTCATGTCGACAGCTCCGCGCCCGTAGACCTTGCCCTCCCTCACCACAGGCCTGAAGGGGTCTGTGACCGTCCACCCCGGCCCCCCGGGTACGACGTCGTAGTGGCCGTTGAAGTGTAGCACCCTCCCGCTGGAGCCCTCGAGCCTCGCAAGCACTATATACCTCGGCCCCCAGGGGCAGCGCCTCTCCCGGTACTCCCCCGGCACCTCTACTACCTCCACCCTGGCGCCCACGCCCTCGAGCTCCCCCGCGAGCAGCTCCGCCGCCTGCCTGTAGCCCTCGCCGCCCGGCGAGACTGTTGGGATGGAGAGCAGCCTCACTAGAACGTCCACGGTATAGTCTAGGATCCCAGACGGCACTATGCCAGCGGGCACCCCAGGACACCCCTCGGGGGCTAGGTTGCCTGCTCCCCCCAGTTATACGCTCTAGCGATGATGCCCCGCAGCTCCTCCACCGTGGGCCTCTCGACGGCCAACCTGCCGGGCGCCAGCTCCAGCGCCCTCAGGGCTATCTCGCCCGCCTTGAATTCGAGCTCGCCCCTCGAAACCCCCAGGTCCCGGAGCCCAGCTGGGGCGCCCAGCAGGCGTAGCAGCCTGGCGGCCTGGCCCGATGTCGTCGGGGGCCCTCCCCTCCGGTCCGCCCCGCTGATCTCCCTCGCGAGCCTGGCGAGCCTCTCGGACGCCGGGCGCCTGGACTGGTAGTACTCCAGCACCGGCGGCAGGAACGACGCGGCGACCAGCCCGTGCTCCTCGACCCCTAGAGCCTCCTGGGCTGCTAGGGCTAGGGAGCATGTTAGGGAGACCGAGGCGGTCCCAGCGGCTAGGCTCGCTAGGAGCGAGGCCGAGGCGAGCATGGCCCAAGCCCCCATCCACCGGCTCGGCAAGCCTCTCCCCGAGTCTCTCGGCTTCCGAGTAGAGCGAGCGGATGGTTAGGTGGGAGAACGCCTCGCTCACCGGGTTCGCGAGGGTCGATAGCATGGAGTCGAACGCGTGGACTATGGTGTCGGCGAGGAGGTCGAGTATCCTCCTCCTGCTAGGCCCCGGGAGGGAGAGCGCGGGGTCTACTATAGCGTAGGAGGGCATTATCTCGGGGGTGATCACGGCCAGCGCCCTCCCCTCCTCCTCCAAGACGGCCGCGTTGTCGACCTCCCTCCCGGCGCCCCCGATGGGAGCCGCCACTAGCTTGGGCCTGGCACCCCGCACGCC
>JALSQL010000063.1 GCA_026985435.1 Acidilobaceae archaeon | reverse complement strand
TTCACGCCGCCGAGTAGTAGAGCAGCGAGCGGTGCAGCGGCACCCCCCGCGCCGGAGAGCAGGGAGGCGAGCGCGGCTGCCGCGAGCCTCTGACCCAGGGTCATGGGCTCCTCGCGGTAGAGGGGGGTGCCGTCCCACGCGAAGTACGCGCGATAGACCCTACCCGAGACGCTGTAGTAGGCGCGCACCAGCGGAGCATAGAAGGGCCCCTCCACGCGCTCCACGCGTGGGCTACACGAGAACCTCATATCGGCAACCCTGGACGAGACGACCACACCCTCCCCGAGGTACTCGCCCTCCGCCTCCTCCGCTGCAAGCCTCTCCGCAACCCTCCTAGCCTCTCTGCACGCGGCTCCAGCAGCCTCAGCCCCAGCCTCGCCACCCTCCACCTCAACCGCGAGAGCCTCGTGGAACCCCCTCTCCCACGAAACCCTCTCAAACGGCTCCAGGCGGGCACCCCAGAGCCTATCCGCGAGCATAACCACGGGCCTAGACTCGGCAACACCCCTCCTACCCAGCACGAGAGCCTCAAAACCCCTCCCGAAGCTATCCGAGACCCTCACAGCAACACTACGATACTCTACACTCGAGCGGCCCTCCACAACCCTCTCGACACTCACGGTGAGAACAACCGTTGCCTCGAAGCTAGCCTCCAGCCTGCCACGGACCCTGTAGAAGGGGAGGAGCACCGCCTCGACGCGGAGGAGGCGGGGCCGGAGCTTGGAGAGATCCGGGTCGCGCTCCACAAGCCTCCTGAAAAACTCCTCGGCCTCCCCCCGCGAGGGGACCCTCGCCGTGAGGAGCTTGGAGGGGCTCCCGCGTATCCAGTTGGGCTTGCCACAGTAGGGGCACACGGCCACAATAGTATCGGGGCCCACGCGGAGAGGAGCACCACAATACCTGCACCGGTATACCCTAACCACGCGCCCCTCCGCCGCGCCGGCACCGGGCAACGCTCACCACGCTCACTCTAGCTTAGCGCCGCAGACTGGACAGAACCTAGCCTCTGCGGGCGCAACGTGGCCGTTGGGGCACCACTTGATACGCTTCCCGCAGAACGGGCAGAAGTTAGGCCTCTGGACCGCAAGCTGCGGGGGTATCACGGCGCCGCAGTAGGGGCACCTCGGGGTATACCCGGACGCCTGAGAGCCTACCGCGCCGCCACCCGCCTCGCGCCCCTCGCCCCCGCCACCAGCTATCCTGCGCAGCTCCTCAGCCTGCTCGCCGGTGACGACGCCGGTGGCCTGCACCTGCCTCGCGATACTCTCAACCCTCCTGGCCTCCTCTACGCGCCCCGCGGCGGAGAGCTGCTGGACGAACTGCTGGAGGAGGGGTATCAGGAGCGCTATCCCGGCCACGTTCCCGCCGCGGGCCTCCCTCAGCGCGTCCATGAGGCGGCGTTGGAGGTCATACTGTTGCATGAATTGCGCCACCTGGGGGTTTGTGGAGGCGAGGGCGAGCATCTGCATGTACCCCTGCTGCCTCAGCTTCTCTAGCCAGTCCTCCGGGATATCCACGTCTATCCCCACGTCCTTCACGCGGAGGTACCAGTTCTCCGCCACCATCCTCGCGAGCTGGTCGCGGAGGAGCTGCTTGACCCTAGCCTTCCCCGCGTAGACGTCGATGCTCATGAAGCTGCCTAGGAAGGACTCGACCCAGTCGTTGATATACACCCTCATCCTCTCCGCGAGCTCCTCGGTGGTGAAGACCTTCTCCTCCGCCGCTATCCTCAGGGCAAACCTCTTGATATCCTCCTCGTTGTCCGGCACCGCCACGTGGACCATACCGTGGTACTGGATCGGGACGCCGTCCCTCGTGTTACACCTCCCGCCGAAGGGTATGTCGCGCTCAGTAACGTTAACGAAGATTATCTTCACGGGCAGCGGGACACCCTCATACAACCCCTGCATCACGCCACGCAAGCCGGGCACGTGCGCAGTGTCGAGGACCCACTCGCCCTGCCTCAACACGCCGAGAACCCTACCACTACGCACGATTATAGCAGCCTGGTTGGGCTCCACCACTATCCTAGAGCCGTAGGGGATACGCTCCTCCGGATACACCCAGACGAGCTCACCAGGCCTAAACTCGTGGCTGATTACACGCAGCCTCCCCACTGCACCACTAGCAGCCCTGCCGAGAGCCTCGCCGACCTTATCGAAGAACCCCATCAGAGCCTACAGCCCCCACCAGGTATGATGACACGATACCGAGTAAAAAGAGTGGAGAGGAGCCCTACCCGAGCAAGATGCAACTCGTTAGCCGGAGACGAGGGGCAGCCGACTAGATTAGACCGGCTAGCGCCCACCACAACCCGATACCCATGGCCTGCAAGAAGAGGCTAGAGCTGAGGGTATGTGTGAGCGGGGCGTGTGCACGAGCCAGGGGCTGGCTCCACCCCAGGGGCTGCATGCACGCTAAGATGCCACACCTCGACATGGAGCCCGTGGGCGTCCTAGCCGAGCTCGCGCGTAAACGCGGGCTAGGCGCCAGGTGTTGGAGCGCGAGAGGCGTCATTGTCATCGAGGTGCCGGAGCTGGGCCTAGAGGTGAGGATAGAGGCGCAGGGCGCGAGACTAGCATGCGGGAGCAGGGTCTACATCATGATGACTAGGTCTGGCCACGTGTACATAGCTCCGGTGGAGGCGCAGAGAGGCGAGAGCCGATAACCTGCAGGATGCGCGGCCCCACACCCCCCAGAGCCTAATGTTTCAGCGTCCTCGGTTCTTCGCCGCGACGAGAGCCCAACCGCTCTTATAGCGTGCCTGCCCCTACGCGATGCCCGGGGCCCGGCTCGTGCAGCGCGCGGAGAGGGTATCGTGGAGAAGGATTGTCGACTGGGTTTTCAGGGAGTATAGGTGGGAGCTTGGCACCCTACGCGAGTATGACAGGACCGGTAGGCTCCCGGGACAGAGAGGAAGCTGAGAAGCTAGGTGTCGCGGTTGACGAGTATCTTGTAGAGCTTCTCTCTCAGGGCCTTGATCCGAAAAGCAGAGCCGTAGAGTATGTTGAGGCTGCTGAGCAATTGCTGGA
>JALSQL010000062.1 GCA_026985435.1 Acidilobaceae archaeon | reverse complement strand
CGGCGGTTGAGTCCAGCTCTAAGCCAAGCATGGTTGCAGTGGCCACCACCCAGGGGGAGGTGGTCGTCCTCAACGCGTCGAGCGGCGGCGTGGTCAGCACCTACTACGTGGGTGAGGACGCCGAGATCCAGGGGGTAGAGCTCATCCGCAGCCCCGACGGCGTGAAGCTGGCCGTGCTCACGGGCGATGGTTACCTCAGGGTCTACAGGGTGGGCAGCCCCTACTGGCTCGAGATAGGCCCTAACCCCGGCCAGGAGCCCCTCCGGAGCCTGGCTGGCGTGGCGGTCAACGGGGCCTACCCGGTCTACAACGTGAGCGGGTGGTGGAACTACACGATAGACCAGCTGCTGCTACTCCGATACGCCATAACCGACCCGGCCCTACGGCCATCCATGGCTCTAAACGTCTACTACGTGAACGGGACAGACACACTCCCAGCCTACACGCACACGGGCCTCGACCTGGGCGACGGCAGGCGGCTCTACTCGACGCTGGAGGTTTGGGTTTCCGTGGAGCCCTACGGCGTGCTAGACCCGTGGAACAGCTACCCCGCCACTGGGAACGCCACGCTGGTCATTGGAAACCTCTACCCGGGCATCTACCGTGTCTACGCGGTCTACAACTATACAATCGTGAACTCGACGACGGGCGCAGTGCTCGAAAACTACTGCTACCAGGGCGAGAGCGGTCTCATCCAGCTCAACCTCTCGTCCAGCGCCACGCTAAACATTACACTAAACCAGAGCAGCGCGTGCCAGGCCCCGAGCCTGGGGAGCGGGAGCCTCGAGACGCTGCTAGTCCTAAACGTGACTGGGCTACCGGAGAACTTCACGCTCTCGAGCCTCAAGCCACTCCTAATACCCAAGCCAGCCGGCTCCCTGGAGCCAGCCGACGTGGTGGCCGCCGTCTCGTCTGGCGGCCTGCCGCCGGGCTGGGGCGACTACAACGCCAGCGGGCTGCTGGTTAGCGTGTATAACAAGCAGGGCTCCAGCAGTGTCGTGGCAACGTTCTTGAACGGCACTACAATGGAGCCCACGCCGGTCAACGCTAGCGCCTCGGAGCTCCTACAGTTCGAGGCTCCCGTCGAGAGCGTGGCATACAGGCCCAACCTAAGCGTGCTATACCTGGGCACCGGGGCCGGAACCCTCTACAGGCTACAGTGGATCCCCTCGGAGGGCCGCTACGTGGCAACGAACAGCATAGAGGCAACGGGCGACGAGCCCATCGTGGCAATAGAGCCCACGCCCTGGAACGTGACCGTGGCAGTGGGCTCACAGGGCACGGCGCAGGCGGTCAACGAGACTGTGTGGCAGCCCCTCTGGCGCGGGGGGCCCGGCTACACCGGTCTAGCCCTGCCGCTAGGGGGCGCCCAGCCGATAGCGGTCTACGAGGGCCCCAGGGCTCCACTGGTCGTCATCCCGGGCCTAGGGGCGGGGGAGGCGCCCTGGCTGCTCTCGGCCAGCTACGGCCTCTGGAGCACGCCGCCCCTATCCCAGGTTGAGGTCAATGTTAGCGTAATCCTATACACGCCCGGCGGCGAGGAGACGCTGGGGGCCGGTGAGGGCTCCTACGTGGAAGCCTACAGGAACGGCGTCCTCGTCGCTAGGGAGCAGCTTGGCGAGGGCGGGGTGGCGGAGCTCTACCTGGCGCCGGGTAACTATACGCTCCTAGTGAACGCTACCGAGTGGGGTGCCGCGCTGGTCAACGTAACCATCAACGATAGTCAGGAGCAGTTCGACATAATACTACCCTTCAGGGAGGTCACCATAAGCGCCTACACCCCGCCGGGGCCCGAGCCCGGCTACGCCCTAGTCTCCGGGCCCGTGGAGGGTGCCAGCATAAGCGTGGAGCCCATAGGCGTGGACCCGGAGGCTGGCATACTACCAGTAGCCACCAGCGCGGCGGCCGCAACGGACGCCAGGGGCCAGGCCACGCTAGTCCTCTGGGCTCCGGTCGAGTACAACATAACGGTATCTAAGAGCCTATACCTGGCCAACACCACCATACTAGCCCCTGGAGGCGCCGGGAACCTTACACTCCAGCTGCTACCCATACTCTACAATGTGTCGATAGCCCTCGTCGACTCGGACGCCGCGGCCCAGGGCGTGGGCTACACGGTGCCCAACGCCACCATAACAATAGCCGGGCCCCGGGGGCAGGTCAGCCTAGACGCCCCCTCGGGTGTTGTGGAGGTTGGGCTCCCCGCCGCCACACTGGCGTTCACCGCCTCAGCGCCAGGCTATCTAGCTAACTCCACCGTGGCGACCATAAGCGGGCCCAGCTCCCTAGTCATACTCATGGAAGCTGAGGTGTACCAGCTCGTATTCAACGTTTACATGAACGACACCCTCACGGGCCTTGCCTCGGGGCCACTAGCAGGGGCCCAGGTCGTGGTGGCCCTCGAGGATCCCCCTCTGGCGAACTTCAGCTACACAGCCTACACCAACGCCCAGGGCCAGGCCGTGCTAGCCCTCCGCCACGGCGTCTATACTCTAACGGTGGAGTACCCCGGGGCGGCGGTCTACAGTGCCACCCTGAGGGTAGACTCGGCGGGCAGTGTCAGTGTGGTGATGGAGCCGCTCTACTCTAACTTGGAGGTAAACCTGTACGACTCGGACCTCTACAACTACTCGAGCGTCCCGGTCCCCAACGCCACCATACTACTAGCGTACGAGGCCACGGGTAGGAGTATAGCGGTGGAGGCACCTAACGGCACCGCAAGCCTGACCCTGCCCTACGGGGTGTACCAGGTAATAGTGCAGGCACCCTACTACAACACCTACGGCCCGGCAGCCCTATACCTGAACTCCAGCAGCGAGGTGGCAACGATACTAATGAAACCCATATACTACCAAGTAGTGATTAGCGTATACCTAAACGACACCCTAACGGGCCTCGCCTCGGGCCCCCTAGCAGGGGCCGAGCTGGAGGTAGTACTGTCCAACCCCCAGGTGCCCCAGGTTAACCTCACACTATACACCAACAACCAGGGCGTTGCGCAGGCCCTCCTGAGATATGGAACCTACACGGTTACGGTAAGCCACCCCTACGCCGCCACCCTCCAGGCGTCGTTCACAGTCAGGGGAGGCGCTGCGATCGCTATCAGCGTGGAGCCTCTCTACTCTAACGTGACCCTCGCAGCTGGGGACTCGGAGTTCTACCAGTACGGCGTGCTAGCGGCGAACGCGACCTTCACTGTAACATACGCTAGCACGGGTAGGAGCCTCGTGGTATCATCGGAGAGCGGGGCCGCGAGCCTACTACTGCCCTACGGCGTCTACGAGGTGTCTGCAAGCGCCCCATACTACTACCCAGCCGGGCCTCAGGAGGTGATGGTTGCCGAGCCATCTCTCTACACGGCCCTGATGCTCCAGCCCATATACTACCAGGTGACCATCCAGGTTCAGGTGAACGATACTCTCACGGGCCTTGCCTCGGGGCCCCTAGCAGGGGCCCAGGTCGTGGCGGTTCTTGTGGACCCGCCAGTGCCTGGCGTTAACTACACCGCCTCGACGGACCAGCAGGGCGTCGCGGCCCTCCAGCTGAGGCATGGTTTGTATCAGGTTATAGTCCAGCACCCGTACACGGAGACCTACACCGCCCAGCTGGGCGTCTCTGGCGGCACGGCCACCTCCGTGTCGGTGGAGCCCAGGTACTCGGAGCTAACGCTAACCCTGTACGACTCGGACCTCTACCAGTATGGAGTGACGGTGGCGAACGCGTCGGTAACCCTGACATACCAGGCGACGGGCCGCTCCCTCACACTCCAAGCCCCCCAGGGTGTGGTGTACGCCACGGTACCCTACGGGCTCTACTCCTACACCGCGTCGGCGCCCTTCTACTACCCGCTAGGCCCCGTCGAGGCCGCCGTGACCAGCGGCGAGGCGAACATAGTGGACTACATGACCCCGATCAAGTACACCGTCGAACTGAAGTTCGTGATAAACGATAGCATATGGGGTCTGGCCACAGGGCCGGCCTCGGGCGCCCTGGTAAACCTGACCCTGGTGAGCCCCCAGCTACCGCTGGCGCCGCTAGCAGACTACACGGACGCCCAGGGGAGGGTGTCATTCCAGCTGAGGGCTGGGACGTACCAGGTCGTGGTGACGCACCCGATAGCGGCCACTGGCTACTTCTACATAAACGTGGGCGCCCAGGAGTCGCTAACCTTCACCCTGCACCCCGACTACGCCACGCTCAACATAACCGTGGCCGACGGGGAGACGGGCCAGCCGATACCAGGCTCCGTGGTCACCCTCACATACACCAGCATGGGACAGCGCAGCATATCCCTAACCCTCGACAACGGCTCCGAGCTGGTTACCCTGCCGCCCGGCACCTACCAGGTTCAGGCGGCCGAGTGGCACTACTACACCAGCAGCGCCCAGCTGACCCTCAACAAGGCCGCCAGAACAGGGCTCGTAGTGCACCTGCAGCCAGTGAAGGTCCAGGTCGGCTTCTACGTTGGGAGCGCCCCAGTGAACGCCAGCGGCTACCAGCTACCCTCCAGACCCGTGGGCGGGGCATCGGTGGTGCTGGAGCCCAGCGACCCGGTGCTACAGGCCGTGGGGGCGCCTGCGGTGAGCCTAGAGACAGGCCCCGACGGCACGGTCTCCGCTAGCGTGAGGATAGGCAGCTACGTGGTAGCAGTATCTGCCCCCAACTACTATGGTGTGGAGGATGTCGAGCTAATAACGGGGCCGCGCAGCCTGGAGTACGAGATAACCCCCATACTATACAACGTAACACTAAAACTGGTCGACCCCGAGATGCTGCCTGGCCACCAGGACGTCGCAGGCGTCTCGCTAACGCTAGTCTCCTGGGACGGCTTCCCAGTCGGGGACACGATAACCGTAAACTCTGGCGAGACGCTCAGGCTGCCAGCCGGGGAGCTAGTCTTCGAAGCATCCAAGAGGTTCTACGATACGAGAGTGTTCAACCTGAGCGTGACCGGCAACATCAACGCTACCGTGGAGCTGAACGCGACCAGATACCAGGTGGTGGTATCCGTAGACTCCACGTTCCAGGACTGGGTATCCGGGCCAGCCGTTGGGGTCGACGTGTACCTAGAGGCGTCGGAGCCCCTGAAGACCAGGGTATTCCACGCCACCACGGGAGCCGACGGCTCGGCGTTGCTGGAGGTCAGGGCTGGGAACTACACCGTGCTCCTCCTGGGGCCAGGCATCGGGAGCCCCATCGCGCTAGGCGAGGTCAACGTGACGGGCAACACGAGGGTGTCCTACACGCTGGAGGCGCCGGCTGTGAACGTTACGCTGAAGATACTGGATGCGCTAGCCGGGATCCCGCCAGCCACAGGTGCCTCTGTGGAGATAGCCTACAACGGCCCCTACGGTAGCGGCACCCTCAAGCTCACGATAAACGGGACCGCGCAGCTGAGCCTACCAGCCGGGTCCCTGGTCGTCTCGGCTTCGGCCGACCGCTACCAGCCAGCCAGCGTCCCGGTCAGCCTCGCCAACGCCAGCGGCTCCATAGTTGTCAGCCTAGAGCCCATACTAGTGCCTCTCCGCGTGGAGGTCGTGAACCCCGACGGGGCCCCGGTGGATGGAGCCATCGTGCGTCTGACCTACGAGATCCCGGAGCTGAGCCCGCCGCCGATGGTCACCGTTAACGGCACGGCGGAGGTGAGGGGCGGCGCTAGGATAGGGGCGTACAGGGTCACGGTCGAGCCGCCGCCCTCGAGCCCGCTGCTCCCGGCCGCCACGCGCCTGGATGTGGGCAAGGAGGGGGCCAGCATCAAGGTGGTACTGCCCTACAAGAACTACACGGTAGTGTTCATACTAAAGGATAGTGTGACCGGCAAGCTGATACCGTTCAAGTACACCCTAACGCTGACCCGCAGCGGCGCCGGCTCGGAGAAGATAGTCTACCCCAAGGAGATAGATGTTGTCAACGGCAAGGCCAACGCCACACTACCCTACGGGGACTATACCATAACACTCAAGCCAGCGTCGCAGGACTACTATGTCATACCACAGTCGATAGCTATACACGTCGAAAAGGACAACCAGACATTCGTGATTGCCATGAAGCCCCGGATATACACGGTCAGCGTGACAGTGATAGACGATAGGTCCAGGCCGGTAGCGGGCGCCCTCGTAGAGGTGGTCGACACGAAGACGGGGGCGACGGTCGCGAGCCAGCTAACCGACGCGACGGGCTCCGCCTCGTTCAACCTACCCTACGGGCTCTACGAGATCCGGGTGACGCATAGGGCCTACAAGCCCGCGTCCGCCTACATGGACGTGCCGAGCACGACCAGCACCACGGTGAACGTGTACCCGACGCCCATAACGGCGCTTAAGAGGCTCGCGCCGCTCATAATCGGCGTGGTGGGCCTCGCGCTACTCGGGGTAGTGCTCTGGAGGGCCAAGGAGGCGATAGCTGCTAGGCTAGCCGAGCAGGAAGAGTACTTTTAGCTCAGCCGGCTAGCATGGCGCCGCGGGGGTGTAGGCTGCATGGCGGAGCGCGAGAAGGGGCTGCCGGAGCTCCAGAAGCTCGAGGACCGTGTTAGGGGCGAGATCAGGCTGGCGTACGAGGAGAAGCTAGAGAGGCTCAGGGCGGCCTACGAGGAGGCGAGGCAGAGGGTCGAGGCGGAGTTCGAGCGGATAGTCAAGGGCTTCGCCGAGAGGGCCTCCCCATAGCCTCCCGCTTTATCCCAACCCCAGCCCCGCCAGCCTTGTTGTATGTAGCGCGTGGCCTCCCAGCCCCTCGGGCCGAGGTTAATATCTTCCAGCAGCCACGCCGGACCTTTGGGCTGCGGGGGTGGAGGGCGTGTTTGTGGGCGTAATCAGCGATACGCACGACAATGTGGCACTCGCGAGGGCAGCCGTGCGGGCTCTAGTCAACGCCGGAGCCGAGGCGGTTATCCACCTCGGCGACATCGTGGCCCCCTTCACGTTGAGGGCGATAGCGGCGGAGCTCAACGGTAAGGCGAGTCTCTACGCCATCTACGGCAACAACTGCGGCGAGAAGATGGGCCTCAGGCGTGTGGCCGAGAAGCTCGGCGTGAGGCTGGAGGAGCCCCCGCTAGAGCTGGAGCTGGGTGGGAGGAGGCTCCTACTAGTCCACGGGTGGGGGTCCCCTGAGGCCACGAGGAGGATAGTGCACGCGCTGGCCAGGAGCGGCGAGTGGGACGCTGTTCTCTACGGTCACACCCACGAGGTCGAGGTCTCCTACACTCGGGGAGTGCTGGTCCTAAACCCCGGGGAGGCCTCCGGGGTCCTAACGGGGAGGCCAACCGCTGCCCTGCTGGACCTCGGCACGCTCCGCGCCAGGGTCGTAGAGGTGCAGCCCTAGTGGCCGGCTGCACCCTGCAGCTGGGCCCACTCTGCGGCGTGCTCAGGCTACTCGCCGCCAAAGGTGGGGTGGAGCGTGTGGGCCACCTGATAGGCCTCAAGGAGCCCTGGGGCTACAGGGTGGCGGCCTACTACGCCGTGGAGAACCTGGAGGGGAGCCCCCACGGCTTCACCGCCGACCCGCTCGACGTCATAGCAGCCCACAAGGCAGCCTGGGCCCTCGGCCTGGACGTCGTCGGGGTCTACCACACCCACCCCTGCGGCGAGCCGCGGCCCTCGCAGAGAGACCTGAGGGGAATGAGGATGTGGCCGCTAGCCTGGGTCATAGGCGGGAGGGGGGGCGCCCTCGCCGCCTACAGGCTAGCTGGCGGCGTGGTTGAGGTGTGCAGGCTAAGCTGCGGCGGCCTCGACCAGCCTCTTCAGGGCTAGAGCTATGGAAGCCCCCATCACCCCGGCGGTGCCGGCTAGGGCGAGGCCCGGGGGTAGCCCTGGGACGTAGAGCCTGCCCTGGCTGTCCTGGAGCACGTAGCGCCTCGCCTGGAGGCTCCAGAGGGTCACATCGCCGCCCTTGGAGGGGTAGACCCAGTCTATCCTCAGGGGTAGCCCGGTGGACTGGTCGTAGTAGACCCTCAGCTGGCCCTGGACCGATATGCTGGCGTAGGGGCAGTAGATGCTCCAGAGGCCGGTTCTGTCGGCCGCTGGTAGGAGGGACACGTAGAAGGTGCCATTGTAGACTCCGAGGTACGAGGGCCTCGCACCCAGGGGTGCGGGCGAGTAGCCGGGGCCAGCCACGCTCGCCGCCGGCGAGCCGGTGGAGTTGAAGGGTAGGACCAGGCTACTGTTAGCTATGAACTGGTTGGAGCCGCAGAGGCTGTCGGGGAGGTTGGCCAGCCTCAGGGTTAGGGTCTGGTTGACCCCGCAGAAGTAGTCGTGGTAGTCGTATGTAACGTTTATAGTGCCGGGACCCACGTGGTAGAGGGACCCGTCGGGGCACGCGCCGCCCTCGTTGACCGCCATCCTCGATGCGACTGTCGTGTAGGAGAAGTAGGCCAGGACGGCTATCACGGCGAAGAGCAGGGCCTCGACTAAGAGGGTGGATCTCCCAGCCACCATGCAGGCACCTCTAGGGGCCGCGGGGCCGGGAGTTAAACGCTTTGGCGGCTAGCCCGGGAGTATGGGCCGTATGGTGATCAGTGACACCACAAGCAGCACCGTGGCCGCTTGCAGGCCGGTGGCGGCTAGGCGGCCGCGGCCGCCTAGGAGGGCGTCGAGGCTCTCGGTGAGCATCTTCCCACCGTCTGTTATGAAGAGTGGGGCCGCGTTGATGAGGGCTAGGGCGAAGTTGAGCATGGTGGAGCTGTAGAGGAGTATGCCAGCAGCGTTGAACGAGCCTACTATGGTGACGCCGATTGTCGTCCTGTTGGCGGGTTTGTGGATAACGAGCGTGAGTGCCTCGCCGCCGCGTATGACGGTCACGTTGAGGGTGGCCGGCTGGGGCGACTTCACGCCAGCACGCTCGAGGGCGTCGGAGAGCTCGGGTATGCAGTGGACGGGCTGGCCGTTGACGGCGACTATCACGTCGCCGCTCTCTATCCCGGCCAGCTGCGCGGGGCTACCCTGCTCGACCCCCACAACCCTGACCCCGCCGGAGAGGCTACTGCACGGCAGGCCAGCCGCCAGGGCTGAGAGGGCTAGGAAGAGCAGGATGTTGGCTGCCACGCCGGCGGAGTATACCCTGAGGCGCGACGCGAGGGGGGCACGCTTCAGCTCCTCCTCGTCCAGCTCGACGAAAGCCGCGGGGATGAAGATGAACAGCGCGATGCCAGCACTGCGGACCCTCAGGCCCTCAGCTCTAGCCTGGATCGCGTGGGCGAGCTCGTGGACGGCCGCGGCCACCCCGAGGGCTACGAGGAAGTGGGGCAGCACGCTGAGGGGCACGGTCACCCCCGGAATCAGGGGCACGACGCCCCCACCCTGGGCGCCCGGCAGCCTGGCCACGTAGCGGGCCCAGAACTGGGCCACCATGAGGTAGTAGAAGAGCGCCATCAACGCGAAGGCGGCTGCGACGCTAGCGTAGCCCGCCCGGCGTAGGGCCCTCAGGCGGCCGCCCGCGGGCTCCAAGGTCACGGGCAGCCTGTACAGGATGGCAAGGGGCGTAACCTCGACCCTCCCATGCCTACCCCTAGCCACAGCCGTGACGGCGAGCCAGGCGGCAGTGTACACCGCGAGCCATGCCAGGGAGTCCACGACTCCGCCTGGAAGGAACGGGGAGGCGCCGGGGGTTTAATGGCTGAGACCCGGACCCCTCCGCGCGATCTCCTCGGCACCCTTCAGGGCTAGGTACAGCGGCTCCAGGAGGCTACCAGGGCTGGCTAGGGGGCCGAGGATCCAGTCGACCTCCGTGGGCCTCCCGGCCTCGAGGTCCTGGAGGGTTGAGCTCCTGTTCCACCCGGTCTCCCTCGCTACCCTCAGGGCCTCCTCGGCCGCCGGGCGCGGGAGGCGTATTCCCCTCCTCATAGCCTCGGCCTCGACGAGGCTGGCGATCCGGCTGGCCAGCCTGGAGAGCCAGGGGTTCTCGGCCACCTCGCCGTTGGGGATCCTTAGGAGGGCCGTGATCGTGTTTATCGCGGCGTTCACGGCGAGCTTCAGCCAGCGGTGCGGCTCTATATCGCTGGCAAGCCGAACCTGCAGTCCCCCTAGGGCTAGGCACCTCGCCAGGGGGGCTAGCTCCGCCCTGCAGTCGAGGCCCCTGCAGCCCGCGACCAGTCTGCCGGCGCCCCGCCTCTCGACGGTGCACCCCCTCCTAAGGGAGCCGAAGTCCGCGACGCCAGCAGCCGCGAGGCCCGGGTAGGCGGACTCGGCGTACTCGAGCCCGCCCAGCCCGTTCTGGACGACGAGCAGCATGGGTGCGCGGACCCTGTAGGCGGCCATGTACTCTAGGGCCTCCCTGGTGGAGTAGGCCTTAACCGCTAGGATGGCGTAGTCGCACACCGCTGGGGGCCAGGGGGTGCCTAGCGCTTCCACTCTAACCCTGTGAGGGGGCCCCCGGACTGTGAGGGTGCAGCTCCGCCTCGAGTAGAGCCTCACGCTGCAGCCGGCCTCCAGCGCCGCGGCCGCGAGCAGGCCCCCAACCGCCCCCGCTCCAATGATGCAAACCTCCAGGACTGGCACCCCGAGAGTATATGTGGCCCCGGCGCCCTGGGGTTAAGAGCCTGGCACGCTTACAAATATATCCATATATTCAGAACCTGGAGCGTGGCCCCCGAGCGGTTGGAGGGGTCTAGATTGGCTAGGAGAGTGGAAGTAGAGTGTAAGGTGGAGGAGGGCCCCCTCGGCAAGTACATCATAGTCCCGAAGGGCCTCTACAACGTTGTCCCCGACACCACGGAGATAAGCGGCGTTGACCCCACTGGGGAGCACACAATCTACAGGGGCTACACCATAGCTGACATAGGGGAGCACGCCAGCTTCTACGAGGCCGCCCACCTCTTCCTATTCGGCCGCCTCCCCTGCGAGGACGAGCTCCGGGAGATTAAGAGGAAGATAGACACGTACAGGGGGCAGGTGCCCGAGAAGGTCTTCGACGCCCTCAAGCTGGCCCCCAAGACCCACCCCATGTACTATGGCAGCTACGCTGTGACCCTTCTGGGCCAGTATAACGCCCCCGAGTGGAGGTTCGACGACGACTTCCTCTACGAGCACGCCCTCAGGTTGATAGCGGCGATGCCCGTTCTCTTCACCGCCGGCTGGCACCTGGCACACGACGGCACGGTTATACGCCCAGACCCCAACCTCGACCACGCGAAGGACGCCCTCAGGATGATAATCGGCAGGATGCCCACCGACCTCGAGGCCAGGGCCTTCGAGTCCAGCCTCGTGCTGTACATGGACCACGGCTTCAACGCGAGCACGTTCACCGTGAGGGTGATCGCCAGCACACTGAGCGACATCTACAGCGCCATAGCCGGCGGCATAGGGGCCCTCAAGGGCCCGCTGCACGGCGGGGCGAACGAGAAGGCCATGGTCATGCTGCTGGACGCCAAGAAGAAGGCCGAGGAGAAGGGTAAGCCCCTCGAGGAGTACATAGAGGAGTACATACTCGAGAAGCTGGCCAAGAAGGAGAAGATAATGGGCTTCGGCCACAGGGTCTACAAGATCCACGACCCGAGAACCGACGTCGCGGCCAAGTTCATAAAGCAGCTGCCCGACGGCGAGTGGTGGCTCAAGGTACTCAAGAAGGCGGAGGAGGTCATGTGGAGGGAGAAGAAGCTACCAGCCAACATAGACTTTTACACGGCCGTGCTCTACTACCAGCTCGGCATACCGATACCGATGTACACGCCCATATTCGCCATGGGCAGGATCGTGGGCTGGACCAGCCACTACATCGAGCAGGTGAAGAACAACAAGATAATTAGGCCCACCGAGAAGTACGTCGGCCCAACCGGCCTCAAGTACGCCCCGCTGGAGGAGCGCTGCAAGAAGTAGCGTAGCCTCCCAGTTTCTCCCCCCTCCCCCCTTTTGTGGCGCCCGCGCCCCCCGGCCTAGGGGGCAGTTCCGGGGCCGCTCATACCTTGGGCCGCCCAGGTCGCTCCCCGAGCCCGCTTCTATAGTGTGGATCGGCTGGCTGTGGAGCCAAACGTGGGCTAAACGCTAGAGGTGCCCCGGAGGGCGCGTGAGGGGAGGGGAGGAGGGCTACTCGGTCTCCCCGGACTCCTCCTGGGCCGCGAG
>JALSQL010000061.1 GCA_026985435.1 Acidilobaceae archaeon | reverse complement strand
GGTTCGGGCTCAGCATACCCCAGGTGAGGGTTGGGAAGAGGAGGAAGGGCTCCAAGAGGAGGGTGTGGATATGGATACTCCTCGCCAAACCCCGGGAGGGTGGCGGGGGTGGAGCTGCCGGATCACCTGAGGGTGAGGCTGAGCAAGAAGATGGCGGGGCTGCTCCGCCACTACCCTGACCGCTACGGGCTCCGCCTCGACGAGGAGGGCTGGGCAACCCTGGAGGACCTGGTCGCGGCCCTCCGCAGGATACCCGGCTTCGAGTGGGTCGAGGCCCACCACGTCCTCGAGGTAATACGGAGGGACCCGAAGGGCCGCTACGAGCTGCGCGGGGGCAGGGTCAGGGCCAGGTACGGCCACAGCGTCAGGGTACGCGTGGAGTACCCCGAGCCCCCGGAGCCGCCCCCGCTACTCTACCATGGAACCGTGGAGCGCAGCCTCCCCGGGATAATGGCTAGGGGCATACTCCCCGGCAGGAGGCTCTGGGTACACCTCTCGGCCAGCGTCGAGGACGCCCTGGAGACGGGCAGGAGGCACGGGCCCGACGTTGTGGTGCTCGTGGTTGACACCGCCTGCCTCAGGGGTAGGGGCATTAGGGTTTACAAGGCCTCGGAGAGGGTGTACGTCGTAGAAAAAGTGCCGCCGGAGTGCATACGGGGCCGCCTTAGAGCGGCCCCCGGCTAGCCTGCCCCCCCAGGCTACCTCCTCAGCAGCACCGCTGCTGCCGCTACTATTACGATGATGGCCACTACCGCCGCCGCTAGAGCGGCTCCGTGGCCGGTCTTCCCGGTTGTCGTGGGCGAGCCTCCCGCTGGCGGGGCGCTGGACTGGCTGCTCGAGCTCTGCCCTCCGCCTCCAGTGGTCGAGGTGGAGGTCTGGGTCCGCGTCGGGGCCTGCGTGGGTGTGGTGGTTTGGCCTCCCCCGCCTGTTGTGGTGGCCGGGGCCGTGGAGGTTGTTGTGGTTCCAGTTTCGCCTGTAGTCGTGGTGGGCGGCTGGGTCTCCTGTGGTGTCGTGGTGGTCTCGGGGCTGGTACCCGTGGTTCCCGTGGTTGTGGTGGTCGTGTTCGACGGCGGCTGTCCGCCGCTGTAGAGCTCTATGGGCGTGTAGGTGCTGCTGGCGGTGGTGTTGGCTATGATGTAGCCTCCCTCTACGGTAACGTTGGATACAACCTCGACCTGGCCGTTGCTGTGCACCACAAGCAGCGCCGCCCTATCGGGGTCGCCGTTGTAGGGCAGCACTATGGTTACGTTACCGCTTACACCGTCGACGACGAGCGTTGGCCCGGCCGCCTCGCCGTAGCTGGAGGCCTCGGCTGGCGGCTCGGCGGTGGTTGCCAGGTGTAGCGCCCCCGATAGCTGGGCGCCCCTCCTTATGAGTAGTGTGGCGTTGTCCGCCACGTCGTTGTAGAACGTTATCCTCAGCGCCCTCTCAACCGTGGCTGGGGCTGGCATCGGCACTGATACGTTGAGGCTGTAGACCCCGGAGGCCTCCACGCCGCCTGCTATGGGGGGCAGCGTTATGTTGCCCGGAGCATCGGGGCCTACCTGGAGGAGGCCGCCCGGCTCGCGGAGGAGCGCACCCTGGTAGTAGACCCCCACCTCGCCGAGCACGCTGTAGTTGCCGAGGTCGAATGTGAGGCTCGGGCTCCTGGTGCCGTTGACGTCGAACTCGACGCCACAGCAGCCGGTGAGGGCTATGCTGGCGTTGGACAGGTTGCCCTCGAGTCCCTCCAGGAGCCTGTGGAGGCTCCTAGCGGCCAGGAGGCCGCTGGTGAACGGCTCGGCCGAGTAGCCCTCGGCGCCGCCGCTGACCACGAGGCTCCCGCTGCTATCGTCGAGGCCGACGTCTAGCCAGGCCCTCTCGAGGCCGTAGCTGGAGTTGCACGGCGAGCCCGAGAGCGAGGCGGACGCCTCGACCGCCGCCTCCAGCGTGGAGTTCTCCACGGAGACGCTGGCGTTGTAGGTCAGGCTACCCGAGATGGAGCCCTCCAGGCTGGGCAGCAGCCCCCTGAGCCAGCCCGGCGGGGTGGGGGTGGTGGCGTTGCCCCACGCCCACCCGGGGGCTCCGGGTAGGGTGGCGTTGGTTAGGTTCTCCAGGCCCACCTCGCCCTCGTACTCGACTATCACGCCCACCGTGGGGTTGAAGAGGCTGGGGGGCGTTAGGGTCACGTAGTCCTGGAGGCTGAGGTTCTCCACGATGGCCTCGAGCGCGTTGTAGAAGGCTAGTGCGTAGAGGTAGTTGTTGAAGTGGAAGTACGTCGTGGAGTTGACAGCCACCAGTAGGGTGGCGTTCTCCCCCTCGCCGCTGGTGAGGTTCAGCAGGTAGGAGTAGTTACCGTCGAACTCGACGTTGAGGGAGTAGCCCCCGTAGTTTAGGTTCAGGATGCCCGAGTAGTCGCCGCTCCCCCAGCTGGAGTTCGCGGCGGCGCCGCTCTGGCTTGAGCCCCACACCTGGAGGCTCCCGAGCATCGTCCCGTTGGGCGTGTCGAGGTAGAGGTTCACGGTCGCCTGGTAGCTGGACTGGCTGCTCGACTCTCCGCCCCCGGCCCTGGAGGCCTCGCCCTGCACGCTCCTGGCGAGGTTGGCCTCGAGCGAGGCCTCGACCGGGTTCCCCCCGCTGTCGACCGTCTGGAGGTCCAGCGCTAGGGTGGAGGTCGTGTTGTAGGCGTACTCGACCGTGGCGTTCGACAGGTTCGCGGCGCCCTCAACCGAGCCGCTGGCCAGCGCGGTGAGCGTTATGTTCTCCAGGCTGGGGCTCGAGAGCTCGAGGCTGCCGTTCAGGCCCGCGCTGCAGGAGCCCCTGTCGAAGTAGAAGTCCACGCCGCCCCCGAGGCTCTGGGGGCTCGTGGCGTTAGGCGGCAGGGGCACCACAACCGTGAAGCTGGCGTTGAACCCCTCGGGCCCAACGCCCGCCTGGACCGCCAGCTGGGCCCCGCCGCCCTCCGAGGCTGGGGCTACAGCGGCGGAGGCGCTGACTAGCGCCATCAGGGCTAGCAGGATGGAGGCCGCTAGGCCCCTCGAGTCTATTGTCAAACCCTCTGCACCGGGGGAGGTGGGGGGCGCCCAGTGTATATATGCTATGCATAGACCCGGAGGGGCTAGGCGGCGCCCGCCACGCCCTCCCCGGGGCCCGCGGGCTCGCCTGCGGCGCGGGCTAGCAGCGACTCTATCTCGGCCCACGCCCTCTCGAGCGCCTGGTCGGCCGGCAGCACGCCCTCGGCCACCTTGTCTAGGGTCTCCTCTAGCTCCCTCGTCGCCTCGACGCTCACGAGCTCGGGGAAGCTCGTGGAGAGGTAGCTGTAGACCTCCCTGCCCCTCCTGGTTGGTATGAGGTACGACCTCCTCTTGCTCTCCACCACGTAGCCGTGCCTCTTGTTGGCCTCCACGGCCTTCGCGTAGGTGCTGGGCCTCCCTATGCCGTGCTCCTTCATGAGCCTCACCACGTCGCCGCTCCTCAGTAGCGAGACACTGCTACCGCGGGCCAGCCTGGCCTCCTCGACCTCCAGCCTGTCGCCGGGCTTGAGGCAGCAGAGCCACCCGGCTAGGTCCCCCTGGTAGACGGCCATGAAGCCCGGGTCGACCGCCTTCACGGGCCTCTCGAGGGTCTGCTCGAGCCTGGCGAGCCTGAGGGTCACCCTGCC
This sequence comes from Acidilobaceae archaeon, assembly GCA_026985435.1. Taxonomy (GTDB): domain Archaea; phylum Thermoproteota; class Thermoprotei_A; order Sulfolobales; family Acidilobaceae; genus Calypsonella. The sequence goes on along the minus strand of JALSQL010000061.1, from coordinate 8,535 downwards.
CATGACCACCCTGGCCTCCGCCATCTGGCTTGCTATGAAGCGCTCGAATATCATCTGGTAGAGGCGAAGGTGGAGCCTGGTGAGCCTTATCGGCACCCTCAGGCTGCCCTCCAGCACCGCCCTCTCCAGCTCGCCAGCGTCGAGGGGCCGGGTCGGCCTTATCGCCTCGTGCGCCCCGCCCTCGCCCCACTGCCTCGGCCTGTAGAGGCCTCCGAGGCCGCGCTTCTCCAGGTAGGCCCTAGCCACGCCCATGCCGGCGGGGGAGACCCGGGTGGAGTCGGTCCTATGGTAGGTTATCAGGCCGCTCTCGAAGAGGTCCTGCGCCAGCCTCATTGTGAGCCCGGCTGGGAGGCCGAGCCTCCTGCTGGCGTCGTAGAGTAGGGAGTCGGTAGTGTAGGGGGGCGGGGGCTGCCTTGCCGCCTCCCAGTAGCTGGCCTCGACCACGAGGGCCCACGGGCTGGCGGCGGCCTCCCTCGCCTCCTCGGGGCTCCTGGTGTAGAGGCTCAGGCGGCCCCCGCCGCGGAGCCTGGCGTAGACCCTGTAGCCCCTGCCCTCCTCCCACTGCCTGTACCTCTCCACGATCCAGCCGAGCACCGGCGTCTGGACCCTGCCAGCTCCGAGCCAGGGCCTCCCGTACCTCTCGCGGAGGTGGCCGCTCAGGGTGAAGCCCACCCACCTGTCGACCACCCTCCTCACGAGCTGGGCCTCCACCAGCCTCTCGTCGAAGCCCCCGGCGCCCCTGAGGGCCTCCATCACGGCCTCCCTGGTGACCTCGTGGAAGCGGCCCCTCCGCACGTTGCGGTTGAATGGGGCCACTGCCAGGGCGACGTCCCAGCCTATCTTCTCGCCCTCCCTGTCGGGGTCGGTAGCCACTATGACCTCGTCCACCTCGGTGGCGAGCTTCCTCAGGGCCTCTACGACCCTCCTCGAGTCCACCACCGCGGCCGAGCCGCACCTCGGGCACACGCTCGACTCGTCGGTGAACTGGTAGCCGCAGGAGAGGCACCTCTTCACGGTGGTGTAGACGGGCTTGTAGAGGCCGCCCTCAACCCTGACCCCGTGTATGCTCCCCTCCTCGTCGACTGCCAGGTCGTAGATGTGCCCCCTGGTGGCCGTTATTGTTAGCAGGTACACGGCGCCCTCCTCCTCGTCGTAGGCGGCGGTCTCGTAGACCGTGAGGCCCGCCACCCTCCTCTTGCCGGGCCTCCCCCAGAACCACGCTATGGTCCTAGCCTTGGTGGGGGACTCCACAACCAGCAGCACGGTCCGCACCCTCACCCTCCTGCCCCCGCCCCTTCTGCTCTCCTCGACCGCCTCCAGCAGCGAGTCCAGGTCCAGCCTCTCCAGCGGCTCGAAGCGGGCCCTCGCGTACCAGCGGAGCTTGTCCTCGAGCGCCCTAACCATCTCAGCCCGCGACTCGACCACGACGCTGAGGCCGAGCGTCATGGCGCCCCTCAGGAGCCTGCTCGTGCGCCCGCTGGCCTGGAGGTACGTGGGCGCGTCGACGATGTAGGCGTAGAGCCCCCCGGCCTCCATAGAGTAGACCGTGCCACCCAGGTACTCCACCCCACCGCCGGCGAGCCTCTCCGCCAGCCTGGCCAGGGCGTACTCCCTGGCCTCGAGCAGGGCGGCCGCGGCCTCCGCCAGGGGGCCCTCCCCAGCGTCTATCCTACCCCTAGCAGCCAGCCCCGCGAGGCTCGGGTCGGGGAGCCTGTCGAGGGCCCTCCTCAGCCTGTCCGCGAGGGCCGCAGCGTGCCGGTCGCCCTCGTCGGCCAGGGCCAGCAGGAGGCGCAGGAGCCGCCCGGGGCTGAGGAGCGCCTCCCCGGCGTCGAGCCTCCTAGCCGGGGCGCCGGCGAAGATGGCGTACCTCACCACCTCCGGGAGGTCTATCCCCCTGACCACCACCCCGTACCTCGACGCCACCCCCACTACCACGTCGACCTCGCCCCTGGCGAGCCTCTCGACGGCCCTCCTGCTCCCGGCGAGAGCAGCCGCCGCCCTGACGCCCTCCCTGTTGAGCCTCTCCACTAGAGCCCTCGCCCAGGCGCGGCCGAGGCTCTGGCTCACGAAGACTATGCCGCCCCTCCCGAGCCTCTTGGCGAGCCTCGCCACCTCCCCGGCTATGTCCCCGGTTATGGTGTAGGAGTCCACGACGTTCCTCATGTAGTCGCTGCCCCCGCCCACCTCGAAGCCCAGCAGCTCCCTGAACACGAGGTGCTTGAGCCCCCTGGGCCTCCCGGTCGCGCTGGCTATGACGAGCTGCCCCATAGGCTCCGGGGCCAGGCTGCGGAGCCTCGACTCGAGCTCCGCTATCCTCTCCTGGAGCCTCCCCGCCCTCTCCTCCCTGCCAGCGGCCAGGGCGGCGTAGAGCTTCACCCTGGCCTCGACGAGCTCGAGGGCGGCCGCCACGGCCTCCTCCGGGTAGCCGAGGAGGGCTAGCACCCTCTCGACGTTCCTGCTCCCCCTCAGGAGGCTGTCAACGTCGTCCACTATCACCAGGTCGTAGGGGGCGTGCCTCGCCAGCAGCTCGAACCTCCTCTGCAGGAACCCCGTCGTAACCACAGCTACCCGGAAGTCGCCCCGCTCGATCCTCCCGAGCGCCTCCAGCCTCGCCATCCTCCCCCCGCTGCTCCTATAGGACACCACTAGCCCGGGCGCCAGCCCCTCCAGCCTCGCCGCCGTCTGCGCTACCAGGTTCTCGGTGGGCACCAGGTAGAGCACGCGCCACCCGTCCCTCTCCGCCCTGAAGGCGGCGTAGACGCTGAGGAGCGTGGTCTTACCGACGCCCGTGGGGGCCACTATCTCGATGCTGTCCAGGGCGAGGAGGCGCCGGGCCCAGCTCCTCTGGGCGCTCCAGAGCCCGCTGCCAGTCTTAGACTCGAAGTAGGCCTCGAACTCCCCGTACTCCCTCCACAGCTCGCGCAGCCAGAGGTAGCCCCGCAGGGCGCCCCTCGCCTCGAGGGCAGCCGCCACAGCCTCCACGCTGGCCTCCCCGGGCTCCTCGGGGAGGCAGGCCCTGCAGGGCAGCCCCCGCGCGAGCCTCGACGCCTCTATCGGTCCCCCGCAGTTCGGGCACGCCCACCTGTACACCGGCTCGACAGGCATCCCAGCTACACCCGGCGCCCCCACGCCCTCCCGGGGCGCCGGGTAGACGCTGTGGGGAGTAGTGGGTGGAGCCCCAGTATTACGCCAGGCTACCCGGCGGGAGCGTTCACCCCATAAATGGGGAGCCCCCAGCGCGTGCCGGCGGAGTGGAGCCCGGGATGCCTATGGGTCTCAGGCTCGCGGTGGCGGCTGGTGTCCTGCTGGTCCTCGCCCTTGCGGCGGTCACCCCTCTGGCGCCCGTGGGGGGCCCTGGCACTGTGACGGCGCAGGAGGGCAACGCCACGGTCGTCGTGGCCGCGGACCTCGGCCACGGGGAGAACGACAAGTACCTCGGCTACCTTATGGGTAACACGTCGGGCTTCGCCTCCTGGGTAACCCTGAACGGCAGCATAACCCCCGACGCCCTGGCCAACGTGAGCGTCCTCATCCTGGGCCAGCCCGACGAGCCCCTCAACGACTCGGAGATACAGGCCATCCTCGACTGGCTATCCAGCGGCCCCCGCGTCCTCTGGCTCGGCGGCGACTCCGACTACCTGGCCAGGAGCCACTGGGGCAACGTCACCCAGGCGATAGTCAACGGTCTCCTCGAGGCGGTGGGCTCGCACCTGCGCCTCGAGACCGGCGAGCTGATGGACTCGGAGCACAACGCTGGCAGGACCTACCAGCCCCTAGCCTACGTGGCCCCCGACAACCCCGCACTCGACACGGGGCTGATCTCCAACAACGTCAGCCTCCCGATACTGGTGCACGGCGGCACCGCGGTGTACTGGGTCGACGACCAGGGCGCCTGCCACGACCTGGCGAACGAGACGCTCGACACGATAGCCAGGATACTCTGGGCCTACAACACGAGCTACCTCGAGGACACGTCCGAGCCTCCGCTCGCCTGCTACCAGGAGGGCGTCGAGGGCCCGCACGTCGTGGCCGCCGCCGAGGTCGTTGGGGACGACCTGATAATAGTGAGCGGCGAGACCCCCTACGGCGGCTACGCCCCCCTCTGGACGTGGAACTGGTACGGCACGGAGCTCGACGGGCCGACGTTCGTGTCAAACATGATACTCTGGGCGGTTCACTGGGTGGAGATAAACCAGAACCCGGGGACGCCAACCACGACCACAACCGGAACCCCAACGAACACCAGTAGCCCTATAACCACAACGGAGACCACGACGTCGCCCACGCCGACAGAGACAACCACGACACCGCAGGAGACCCAGCCCCCCGCCACAACGACCACGACCCAGGAGGAGACCAGCACGACCACTCCAGTAGTCATAACCACAACTACCAGCGAGACCGCAACCGAGACCAGCACGACTCAGACAACTGCCACGAGCACCCTCCCAGGCAACACGACAACCACCAGCGAGACCGAGACCAGCAGCACCCGGACACCAACGAACACCAGCACCACCCAGCCCGGCCAGCCCCCCGCCGGCCAGGCTGGAGGCCAGCAGCCCCCGGCCACAGCGACGGGGAAGGCAGGGGGAGTAAGCGCTAAGACCATAGCAGCCGCCGTGGCGGTCGTCGTTGTCGTGGCCGCGGCCGCCTACCTCCTGTTCATAAGGCCCTAGCCCCCTACCCGGCCCACTCTTTCCCCCCACCCGGGGAGCCCCGCCTAGCCCGGCCCCCCGCTCCAGCGGGGCCCCGGAGGCCTATGGCCTCAAGTATGCCCTCCAGCGGGTCACGGCCCGTAACCCTTACGACGGCCTCGTGCGAGGCCGCGCCTCCCCCGAGGAGGGCTGAGAGGGCGGCGAGCGGCCTGTGGGCCGCCAGGGCGAGAGCTGGGGCCGTGAGGGCTGAGACCGCCAGCGGGGCCCACCAGGCGCCCCGCCTGGGGGCGGTGGCTAGGTAGACTAGGCTACACCAGGCGATGTGGGCCAGCCCCACCCAGGCTCCCAGCTCTGCCGCCTCGGGGCTCTGGCGTAGTGCCGCGTGGGCTAGCAACGCCGCGGAGGCCGCCAGCGCGGCGAGCCCCGGCACCCTAGCCGCGGCCTCGGCCCTGTGGGCTCCGGCCACCGCGGCCCGCCCGCCCGTGTGCGGCTGCGTTCCAGCCTAATCTACGATTCTGGCCTGGGAGGGGCTCGGCCAGCCGCCACGAGCCCACAGGCCCCGCGTTGCGTGGGGCCTCGCTGGTCGTAGGTGCTCCTCACAGCCCCCCGCGGCGGTGTGGACTCCAGGTTATAGTGTGGCGCCGCGGCGGTGTGGGCGGCGGGGTGTCCCCGGGGGGCGTGCCGCGTTTTGGAGGGTGCGAGGTGGCCGTACGGGTCGTGGCGTAGGGGTCAGAGGGAGCTCGCCGAGGCTGTGGCTGAGACCGTTAGGGATGGCGGCCTGCTTGTGGTGAACGCTCCCACGGGCTTCGGTAAGACGGCTGCGGTGGCCTATGGGCTGGTGGAGGGTGGCGCTGAGAGGGTCCTCTGGGTTGTTAGGACGGTCAACGAGATAGACCCGGTTGTCAGGGAGTTGAAGGCTATGGGGGCCCGCTTCACCTTCCTCTTCAGCGCCCGTAGGAGCTGCCCCCTCCTGAGGCCCGGCGAGGGGGAGGGCCTCACGGGGGAGGAGTTCTGGGCGAACTGCAGGCTGGCCAGGCTCCGGGGGGCCTGCCCGTTCTACTCCAACCTCCGCAGCGTCGGCCCCGGGGAGGTCTGGGAGTACGTGATGGGGCACTACTCCATACACGCCACCAGGCTGGCCGCCGACCTGGCCAGGCACCTGGGCGTCTGCCCCTTCTTCGCCCTCCGGGGGCTCCTCGATGAGAGCAGGTTCGTGGTCGCGACGTACCCCTACCTCTTCCGGAGGGACATATTCGAGGGCGTCATGGACCCGTATAGCTACGAGGACTTCGTGGTGGTTGTGGACGAGGCCCACAGCCTCATGTGGGCCCACACCCTCCTGGAGAGCCGCATAACCCTCGCGGACGTGGAGGCGGCGGTGGCCGAGGTCAGGGCGCACGAGCCCGGCGCCACCGCCGCGATCGAGGCCCTGGAGGCGCTACGCTCCAGCCTCTCCCGGTGGAGGCCCGGCAGGGATCCGGTGGAGGTTGACAAGTCCTCCCTAGAGGCCGTGCTCGGGCAGGCCGAGGTCATAGTCGACCTGGCCGAGTCGATACACGAGAGGAAGATGGCGGAGGCGCTAGCCAGCGGGTCCGCCTCCGTGTCAGTCCGGAGCCCCACCTACAGGGTGGCCTCGTGGATCTCCCTCGCCAGGGAGGAGTGGGCCTTCATATTCGCCCAGAGGGAGGGTGACAGGGTCTACTACACCGCCACCCCCGTCGACCCGGCGGTGGTCGCGAGGGAGCCCCTCGAGAGGGCGAGGGCCGCCGTGCTGATGAGCGGCACGATACCCTCCAGCGGCTTCGTGGAGGAGCTCCTCGGCGTCGGGAGGGAGAGGAGGGTGTTCGACGCGGAGATACACGTGGGGGCCCAGGCGCCGAGGTCGAGCGTCTTCACGGTGGTGGCCACCGACGTGACGACCAGGTACAGCGAGAGGAGCGGCAGGATGTACTCGAGGATAGCCGAGTACATAGCGGCCGCCGCCCGGGCGGCGCCGGGAGCCAAGCTCGTCGTCTACCCCAGCTACGAGGTGCTCGAGGCCGTCGTGGAGAGGCTGCCGGTCACGCTCGACGTGCTAGTCGAGGGGAGGGGCACCAGGCTCGAGGAGGCCAGGTCGAGGGTCATCGAGAACCCCGAGCTGGTGATAAACGCGGTGGCCGGCGGCAAGCTGGTGGAGGGCGTCGAGTTCTCGGACCACGAGGGGAGGAACCTCCTCCACACCGTGATAGTCGTGGGCATACCCTACCCCCAGCCCGACGCCCTCACGCGCAGGCACCTCGCGGAGCTCTCCAAGAGGCTCGGCGGCAGGAAGGCCAGGTTCTACGCCTACGACGTCTCCGCCACTGTGAAGGTGAGGCAGGCCCTGGGCAGGGCCCGCCGCTCCCCCGGGGACCGGGCCTTCTACCTGCTCCTCGACAGGAGGTACATCAGGAGGAGGATCCGGGACCTCCTCAGGCTGCCGTTCGACGAGCTGGTCTCGTCCCCGGGCGAGCTGGAGGCCCTAGCCCCCACGATCAGGGGCCTCCTAGCCCCCGCCCAGGAGGCCGGGGCCGGCTAGGGGGGCCTGCAGGGCCTGCTGAGGTGCCTGCTACCCGCCAGGCAGAAGCGGAGCGGCACGGGGAGGTCCCTCGACACCCCTATACGGCGCCCCCTGCCCACGCTGCCCGGGGGCGGGGGCTCCAGGGGGGCCTCCACCCTCAGGGGGGAGCCGGGCTCGTAGACCGGCACGCCGTCGAGACTCTTGTCGATTCCGAGAGCCCTGGTTAGTAGGCCCGGCCCGGACGTCCTGGCATCCCCCGGCAGGCCCTCGAGGGGCTCGCAGGCGCGTATGAGCACGGCGCCCCACCCCGGCTCCGGGTGGGCAACTATGTTTAGGAGCCACTGCCTGTGGATGCCGTAGACGAGGGCCACCCCCGGCGGCCCCCGGAGGCGGGCTGCTATCCTCCCCCGCGTCGTCCTGGCCGCCCTGCTCGCGGGGTCTGAGGGGCCGTAGTAGGCCTCGGTCTCGACTATCCTGCACGAGGCGGGCGGGCCGCGCCTGTCCCTCCTCAGGATGGCGCCGAGGAGGCCAGCCGCCACAAGGGCCGGGTCCCGCTCGTAGAAGCTCCTAGGCAGGAGGCCCACCCTCCTCACCCAGCCGGGGCGGCGGGGAGACCTCCATGAGGGAGCCGGCGAGGGCGGAGAGGGCGGCGGCGACTGCTATAGCGTGGTAGAGGCCCGGGGCGCCCCCGATCATCGCCAGCAGGGCGGAGAGGGCGGCGGCGACCGCCAGGGGGGCGCCCGGCCTATACTTCGAGAGGAGCACGGCGGCGATGCCCAGGGCGGCAGCTGCTATGCCAGCCGCTAGGGCCACGGCGCCCCCGCCGCCCGGGGCTAGGAGTGCTAGCAGCGCCGAGACCGCCCCGGCGCCGGCGGCGAGCGCCTGCCTGGCTGAGGCCCCGGCGGTGGCTGCCGCGTGGACCGCCACTATCTCCTCCGCCAGCCTCTTGACGTCGTCGTACGCCCCGTAGGGGTCCCCCCGCACCCTCTCAAGGAGGCCCGCGGCCCTCGCCGCGAGCCGGGCTAGGAGGGGCTCCCAGCGGGGGTGGCCGTGGAACTCCCCCCACAGCCTGGCAGCCGCCTCCTCGGCCGGCAGGAGGACCCTCGAGTAGAGCCAGGAGAGCTCGCCCGTGCGAGACGCCGCCAGGCGTATCCTGGCGAGTATGGCGTGCAGCGGCTCGCCCGCAGCCAACCCCGAGTGTGGCACCCCCAGGGTGGCTGGGCCGGTGTGGGGGTTTAATGGCGCCCCCGGCCGGGGGAGGACCCGGTGGGGGGTGCCCGGCTTGAGGGTGGAGCGCGGGGAGGTGGCGGTCGAGACGAGGCGGCCCATCGAGGTGGT
>JALSQL010000060.1 GCA_026985435.1 Acidilobaceae archaeon | reverse complement strand
AGGGCGGCGTACCTCGACGTATATGAAACCACCGCCAAGACGGGCTCGCTGGGCGCCACAAGCGAGACGGCCCGCGCGGCTGGGGCGGGAAGGAAGGCCGCGAAGGAGCCCAGGCCCACCTCGTTCAGTATGTCGGCCAACGCGAGCCCCGCCAGGGGCGCCTTCATGGGCAGCTTCACTATGACTGGCATCCTGTTGACCAGGGCGTAAGCCACGCTAGCCGCCACCGTGGCCAGGGGGCTGGTGAAGGGCGCCACCGCCAGAACCACGCCCTTCTGCGGCTTCTCGCTAACGCCCAGGCCTGCAGCGTGCTCCACAAGATCGGCGGCCCTGGCCACCTCGTCGGCGGCCTCGCTGGCCGTCATCCCGGCCTCCGCCGCCACCAGCGCCGCCAGGTCGTCGGCCCTGGAGAGGAGCTCGTCTCCAACCTCCCTCAGGGTGTCGAGCAGCTCGTCTTCATCCATGGAGGCCAGCTCGTCCCACGAGAAAGCCACAGCCTCCAGAGTCTCCACTATGCCCCGGGGACTGGGGGTCTCCACGTGCGCTACTACCTCGCGCCCCCACGGCGACACGAGCGGAACCCGTATCCCGGCCCTCCACCTGCCAGCGCCATACCAGCGGGCCGCCCCCTCGGAGTAGGCCTCGCCGAGGGCCCTCGAGAGGGCGCCCGGGGTTACTCTAGGAACCCCCATGACAGGTCCACCCTCTTCAGCTTGCCCCTCTTCCTGGCGTGGTACACGGCCATGGCGAATAGGGCGTCGCTCATCCTGTTCAACACCCTGACCAGCGAGCCGTGCACGACGTGGGGATACAGGCGCGAGGCGCTCACGAGCCTCCTCTCAGCCTCCCTGACCAGCGCCCTGGCGAGGTGGAGCGCGGAGGCCGCGGGGGTCCCTCCGGGTAGTATGAAGTACCTCAGCTCCTCCGGGTAGTACTTGTCTACGAGGGACTCTAGGACCTCGACGGCCCTCTCGGGCGCTGGCTCCCCCCGGGCCAGGCTGCTACCCAGGGCGAACAGCATCCTCTGCAGGAGCTCCACGTCGCCCGCGAGCGCCTCCTCCCCCTCCTCCGCCAGCAGGCTCCCAGCCAGGCCCAGGGCGCTCACAGCCTTGTCGAGGGTGCCCGTGAACTCTATCAGGGGGTGGTCCTTCGCCACGCGCCCGCCTAGAGCCGCGCAGAACGTGGCCCCGTCGTCCCCTGTCCTCGTGTATATGGGCACTCCAGGACTCCCCCCACCAGCCTGGCAGCGGCCCGGAAACTAAAGCTCTGGCGTCTTCTCCCACGCAGCCTCCAGGCGCCGCTCCTGTAGAGAGGCTCCAGCTCCGCCGCGGCGGAGTGTAGGGCCGCCAGCAGGCTGGCGCCAGCCTGCAGCGCCCCCTCAGGGGCCGCGCTGGACAGCGCGGCTAGGAGGGCCTCCCTCGCCTCCCCCACGGCGACGCCGGGCGATAGGCTCGCGAGGTTCGCCGGCCTGTACTTGGACGGGGTCGCCTCGCCCCCCGCTATCTTCGACCAGAGCGGCCTCAGGGTGGCGTACGCAGCGTCTAGGTCTGCCTCCACCAGGAGCGTGGCGTGGGCTAGGGTTGCGTGCCCGGCCAGGTAGACGGCCGAGCCGGAGAGCTTCCACCCCCCAACCACCACGTCCCCCTCATTCTCGACCCTGGGGGTCAGTCCTAGCGCCCCCACGGCCCGGGCCACCAGGCCGGCCACAAGGCTGTGAGCCTCCACCACTGGGAGCCTGCGGGGCAGGGTGAGGGTGAGGTTCAGGTTCCCCGGGTCGTGGTAGACCGTGCCTCCCCCCGAGAGCCTCCTATAGACCTCCAGGCCCCTCCTCCCAGCTTCGCCCAGGTCGACCTCCTCCTCGACCCTGCTGGTCCTGCCGGCCACGAGGGCTGGCCTGTCGGCCCAAACGGCGGCGAGGCACAAGCCGCACGCGCCGCTGGCTAGGAGCATGGACTCCTCCAGGGCTAGCATGAAGGCTGTATCCAGCGAGGACTCCCCCACCAGGAGTACCCTACTGCACCAGCGCGCCTCCCCCGTGTATGGTCCACCTCTCACTGCCATACTTCCCCCGCGCGAGCCTGGCGGCCTCGGCCGCCTCGGCGGCTGTCAGCGGCGCTTCGTAGAACTCCGCCCCCAGGGCCCTCCGGAACCCCTCTATGAGGGCCTCCACAGCCTCCTCGACGCCAATGCGGGACCCCACTATATCGGAGAGACCGCCGACGTAGCGGCCGAGCATGCCTGGGGGAGTCCTCGTCGGTATGAGCTCCCACCACACGCTGGGGTCGAACGTGAGGAGCAGGGTCCCGTGCTGGAGCAGCCGGCCCCCAACCCTGAGCTGCGCCGAGCCGGACACCTTCCGCCCCCCCGCCACCACGTCGGAGGCCCCGGGGTTCAGGTAGCACAGGCTCTCGCCCCCGGGCCCCTGGAAGCCCCCAACCATGGCGTCCCCCGCGCCGAGGAGCCTAGCCGCCTCCGCGACCCCCTCGGCTATCCTGGCGGCCGACTCCTCGACGCTAAGCGAGAGCAGGGAGGGGTCGCTGGCTACTATGGAGTACGTTACCTCCGCCATCTCCCCATGGTAGAGCGCCGCGCCCCCGGTGGGCCTCCTCACAACCTCCACGCCAAGCCTAGCCGCGGCGTGGAGGTTGACTGACGCCACCGGAGTCCTCCTCCCCAGGGAGAGGCCCGGGGGGCTCCAGGTGTACACCCGGAGCGTGTCGGGCCCCTTCAGGAGTATCGCCTCGTCCACGGCCATGTTGGCCCTGGGGCTCCGGGGGCCGTCTACTAGCAGCCTAAGCCTCAAGGCCTGGCACCTGTCGCGCGGAGGTAGGCCCACTCCGCCCTATATGACGTGCGGGCCAGGGGGTGGGCCACCACCGCCTTGAACCCCCTCTTGTATGCCTCCTCCTCCAGCCTCCTGAACTCCTCCATCCTGTAGAGCCTGGCTACCGGCAGCTGGGCGGGGCTGGGGCGGAGGTACTGGGATAGGACTAGTATGTCCACGTCCACCCCCGCTAGGTCGTCCATCGCCTCCAGTATCTCATCCCACCTCTCGCCGAGGCCCAGGAGTATGCTGCTCTTGGTCAGCATCCCCCGGGGGCCGTGCTCCTTGGCGGCGCGTAGCACGCCCAGGCTCTGCTCGTAGCCGGCCCTTGGATCCCTCACCTTGG
>JALSQL010000059.1 GCA_026985435.1 Acidilobaceae archaeon | reverse complement strand
CGGGGCTGTACGCCGCGACCCTGATACCCTCCAGCCTGCCAGCCAGCGACTCGGCCATGGCCGCGTAGAGGCTGGCCCTGGAGGTGTAGTAGCCGGCCCGCGCCGGGTCGGCCTCAGCTAGGGCCTCGCCCACGCACCTGGCCACGGCGGCTAGGCTCCTCGGGCCCCACCAGTAGCCGTGGGGGTTCTGGGAGCCCCCGTACTCTAGGGGCCGCAGGCCGCAGCCGGTGTAGTTCCCGTAGTATACTATTATGGGGTGCCTCAGGAGGCCTTGCCTCCTCCACTCGAGTATCACCTCCTCAACCCTCAGGTGGTGGGGGCCGCTCATGACTATGACGTCGTAGCCGTCCAGCGCGCCAGCCAGCCTCGCGGGGGGCTCGTACGTGTGGGGGTCGGCCCCCGGCGGTATGATCGAGTCAACCTCGACCCCCCCGCCGCCCAGCGACTCGACCAGCGGCGCCAGCACGGGAGCGGTCACCGCCACCCTCAGGCGGTGGGGCTCCCCGGCCTGGGCTATCGTTGGCTGCAGCGCCAGCAGGGCCGCCAGTGCAAGTGCTGAAACGATAATTAAACCGTTAGACCCCATCTAACGCTCCCACCGGGTGCGGCCGCCTTTCAAGAGTTAAAAGCCATGCCGCCGGGCGGCCTTCCCGGGGAGACTTCAGGTTAGAGCGTGGGGTGCCCCGGTTGCTGCTGCCGAGGAAGGTCGAGGAGGTGCTGATAGCCGTAAGCGAGGGGAGGTACGACGACCTCGTCAGGAGGCTCGCCGAGGAGGGGATACTCCACGTCGACAAGCCGCCCAAGGAGCTGGGAGGCGTCGACAGGAGGTTCCAGATGGAGCTCATGAGGGCCGGCGAGAGGCTGTCGAGGCTGGAGGGCTACTTCAGGCTGATGGGGGTCGAGCCCTCCACCGTCTCCGGGGTCGAGCTCCGGATCCCCGGGTGGCTGGAGGGCCTCGGGGCGCTGGAGCGGGAGTACAGCGACGTCGAGGAGGCGGCCCAGAGGGCGGAGGCTGAGATAGCCAGGCTAGAGGAGAGGCTGGCAGCCCTGGAGCAGGCCCGCCCGCTCCTCCAGCTCTTCCAGCGGGTCGACGCCGACCTGCGCAGGGCCCAGGACGCCTCCACCGTGGGCTTCGCCGCGGGCGCTACCAGCCCCGAGGGCCTCGAGGTTCTCCGCCGCGAGGCTTCGAGGCTGGGGCTCCTACTGGCCTGGGAGGAGGTCGGCGAGGAGGAGGTGATCGCCGCCGTCGCCGGCCGCCACGCCGCCGTGAGGGAGGCGGTCTCGAAGGTGGCCGCCGTCGCCTGGACCCCCCTGAGGATCCCCGAGGGCCTCCCCGGAAGCCCCGCCAAGGCGCTCGAGGCCCTCGAGCGGGAGGTGGCCGAGATCCAGCGTAGGATCGGGGAGATCCGCGAGAGCCTCCGACGCGGCTACCTCGGGAGGCTCAGGGAGTACTACACCAAGCTCCGCGTCCTAGCCGAGGCGCTCAGGGTGCTGGCGAACACAGCTTCGAGGGGAGCCTTCCGCTTCATCAGGGGCTTCGTCGACACGAGGGACTCGGGGAGGCTGAGGAGGCTCGTCTCGAGCGTGACGGGCGGGGCCCACGCGATATACAGCCTGGGCGTGAGGAGGGCCGCGGAGGAGGAGAAGATACCGACCAGGGTCGAGCTACCCAGGCTGGTGAGGCCCTTCCACAAGATAATAAGGCTCTACGGCGAGCCCCAGCCCAACGAGGTGGTGCCAACAGTCTTCGCCGCCATACTCATGCCCGTGATATTCGGCCTCATGTTCCCCGACCTCGGTCACGCCCTCCTCGTCATAGGCTTCGCCTACCTCTTCTTCCGCAAGCGCGACCCAGACTGGGCGTACGTGGTCACAGTCCTCGGCCTCGCTGGCGTGGTAACCGGCGTGCTGGCGGGCGAGTTCTTCGGCCCCCTAACGGGCAAGCCCATATTCGAGCCTCTCTGGAGGTCCCTGGGCTTCGACCACCCGCCCCTGGCCAGCCCCGTCGACCTAGCCGCCGAGGAGCCCGACGTCGGGAGGGCGATGATGTTCCGCTACATAAGCATAAGCCTCTTCATAGGAGCATTCATGCTAACCCTCGGCACCCTGCTGGGGATAGTGAACGCCCTACTCGCCAGGGAGCACCTCGAGGCGGTGGCGGTCAAGGTGCCGAAGTTCCTGATCTTCGGCTTCGGCACTCTACCCTTCCTACTCCACCCCCTGAACGTCAACGAGGCTGGTGCAATCATAAGCAGGGCAGTCTTCGGCCCGCGCAGCGGCCTCTCAGCCATAGTCTTCTACGCCGTCGCAGCCGGGTTCATCTGGATCATAGTGGGCCCCATGGTGGCCGCCAAGCTGGAGGGCGGCAACCCGCTGAGCGGCCTCGGCAAGGGCGTGCTGGAGATGTACGAGTCCGCCCTGATGGTGCTGGGCAACACGCCGAGCTACCTCAGGATTATGGGGCTGAGCCTCGCCCACTCCAGCCTAATGTTCGGCTTCACCGAGATGACGCTCCCACTCCTAAGCCACGGCCCCGCCGGCCTGGTTGGAGGCGCGTTCGTCTACATCCTCGGCAACCTGATAACCGCCGGCCTGGAGGGCATACTAGTGTTCGCCCACAGCCTGAGGCTCCACTTCTACGAGTGGTTCACCAAGTTCTACCACGGAGGCGGCGTGCCCTTCCAGCCCGTCAGGCTGCCAGCGGGCGTGAGGATAGTCCTAGCAGCCCAGGCCTAGCCTCCCGCACCCGGCGGGGGCCCGCCCCCGTTTTACCCCTCGGGCCGCCGGGCTAGGCCCCGCTATGGTTGGGTAGCGTGGGGTAGGAGGGAGTAGAAGCCCGTGTGGGGGCCGCTTGGGGCTGAGTGGCGTGCTAGCGGGCTGGCAGGAGAGGGCTAGGGCTGGGAGGGTGTGGGGGCTGTTTAGCCGCTGCCCTCCCTCTCTATGAGCTCTAGCGTCTCCCGGATCTTCTTGGCCACTAGCTCCGCCACTATCCTGCCGTCTATCCTGCCCCTCAGGCGGGCCATGGCCCTCCCCATTATTGGGCCGTGGGCCCTCTCGCCCCTCCTCCTTATGAGGTCTATGCTCTGCCTCACGACCTCGTCTACTATGGCCTCGGCCTCCTCTCTGGTGACCGTGGTTAGGCCCAGCCTCTCGGCGGCGGCGCGGGCCGTCTGG
>JALSQL010000058.1 GCA_026985435.1 Acidilobaceae archaeon | reverse complement strand
TATCTCATCCCACCTCTCGCCGAGGCCCAAGAGTATGCTGCTCTTGGTCAGCATCCCCCGGGGGCCGTGCTCCTTGGCGGCGCGTAGCACGCCCAGGCTCTGCTTGTAGCCGGCCCTTGGGTCCCTCACCTTGGGGGTGAGCCTCCTAACCGTCTCTATGTTGTGGGCGTACACGTCCGGGGCCGAGGACGCCACGAGCGCCACGCACTCCCTGCACCCCCGGAAGTCGGGCGTTAGAACCTCAACCCTACTCTGGGGCAGCAGCCTCCTCACCTCCCTGATTGTCGCCGCGAACTGCGAGGCGCCGCCGTCGGGTAGGTCGTCCCTTGTCACGCTGGTTATCACCACGTAGCGGAGCCCCAGCTCCCTGGCGGCGAGCGCCACCCTCCTAGGCTCGCTCGGGTCCGGGGGTGCCGGGCGGCCCCGGCGGACGTAGCAGAACCTGCATCCCCTCGTGCACGTGTCACCCAATATCATGAATGTGGCGGTCCCGGAGCCCCAGCACTCGCCGATGTTCGGGCAGAAGCTGGACTCGCACACCGTTGCAAGCCTATACTTTAGTATGGCGCCCGACACCCTCTCGAACAGCCCGCTCGGCCTAAGCCTCACCCTCGGCTTCAACCTCCATCACCGCTAGGAGGGACCCGGGGCCGACCCTGTCTCCCTCCGAGACGGTCACTTCCACCACGATGCCATCGTAGGGGGACTCCACCACTACTATAGCCTTGTCCACCTCAACCTCGGCGATGGGATCGCCGGCGCGCACCCTCGAGCCCGGGCCAACGTGGACGGCGACCACGACACCGTCCCACCGGCTACGCCTGCCCCAAAGCGTCTCGGGAACCTTAACCTCTACCCTAGCCACCCCGAGCCCCCTCGGGTTAGTGGGAGGGCTGTATATTAACCCGCAACCCCGGACAGGCGCTGCCAGGGGGATCGAGGGTGCCAGTGACCGACCCCGAGCTGATAGCGATAGTCGAGAGGCGCGTGCTAAACAAGTGGGTCTGCCGCAAGTGCGGCGCGCTCAACCCTCCGGGCGCGGTGAAGTGCCGGCGCTGCCGCAGCAAGAACCTACGACCAAAGAAGAAGGGCGCCAAGCTCAAGTAACGGTAGTCCCCTACCGCCGACCGGCTATCCGAGCCTCATCAGGGTAACAGTCACCTCGCCCGGCAACCCCTCCTCCATCCTCCTAAGGGCTTCCTGCCCCAGCAGCCTCTCCCCCCCATACTCATAGAGGACTCCGACGAGGGCCCCATCCCTGACTAGCATTGAAGCCTTGCCCCTAGGCAGCTCCAGGTGGACTAGAAGCTCGCCGCCCCCCTGCCTCCTGACAACGTTGCCCAGATGAGCTAGTATGTCGCCCACACCGCTGGCCCTTATTGTGGCTACATTCAACACTTGACCTCTAACCAGCGCCTCGGCCTCAAACAGCGGGTCCGCCAGCCGCTCGCTCTCCTCGGGAGACACCCTGACCGGCAACTCGGCGGAGGCTCCAGAGCCGCCCCTAGGCGCTGGCGGCGCTGCGGCTCTCGCAGGCTTCTCTGCAGCCTCTCTAGGCCTAGCCTCGGCCCCTCCCGGCTGCTGGGGGGCCTCGCTTCTGGGCCTAGTCTCCCGCGCGGTGGGGGCCGCCTCGGCTGGCCTCCTAGCGGGTACCGCCCCGGCCTCGAAGGCCGTCTCGACGCTGATCTTTATGGTGGCGACCCACTTCTCCAGGAAGTCCTTGATCTTGGAGGCGAACCTTGGGAAGTTGAATCCTATACCCCTAATTGAAGCTAGGAGCTCCGACTTCCTGGGCCCCCTGCTTATGACCTCCATCCTAACGAATATAGTGTACTTGGGCGATATAATATGGTATAATAGCACATTATCGCCCTCAACTTCTATGTGGAGCGTAAACCTGTCCCGGAGGCTGAAGAGCCCCCTCCTGAACGCCAGCTCCAGCACCCTCTCATCCACGCTGATAACCTTCGCATACTCCCTAGGCGCTAGGAGCAACACTCTCCTAGCGTCAGATAACACTGCCAGAGTCACATCGGCCGGCGCATCTATTTCTATTCGCGCCTCCTCCTGATAAGCGCTCACCCCACCTACCCCACACCCACGCGACAAACACCCGAGAATAAAATAGCGTCAAGGATGGGAGTCCCATATCCGGACACCCTCCCCCAGCGTAGCCTGTTTTAAACTTTACATTATTGAAACACTACTCTACCAAATCAACAAAACACTCAAGGTGACCAGCGGAGGTGAGCGGCGCGTGGTAAGGCGTGGACACAGCACTAGGAGGGCCCTATCCCCCCTAGTATCTAGCGTCGTGCTGATAAGCGCCGCCGTAATAGGGGGCGTCATAGTGTATAACTACTTCCAGAGCAATGTGAACGCCATAGCGGCCGCCACAGGTTCCCTGCAGGTAAGCGCCGACTACACCTACCTAAACGAGACCGCCAAGATAGTCTACCTAGAGGTCATGAACACCTACAAGAAGCCGGTAACGATAACCGGCGCCCAGGCGATAACTGGTAGCGGAAACAAGATCAACCTCACAATATCCAATGTCACTATAGACAGCTCCTCGAAGGGCACAATAATAGTTACAGTGCCAGCCGACGCGAAGATAATCTACCTCCTCTACACGGTCGACGGTAAGACCCTCTACTCCAGCCCTATACAGGTGAGGTAGAGGGCCGGAACGGCCCACTCTCCACCCTCCAATCTTTCTAGCCTCCCGCGAGGGGTGGTTGAGGTGAACGCTGTCGCCACTCTTAGGAGGCTTCTCTCAAGGATAACGTCCCAGCCGAGGCCCGAGGGCGCAGCCATACCTAGAGCTGAGGATTCCGGGCCGCCTCTCGCGGGCGGCCACGAGAGGCCGGAGGGGCCGGGTATACGCGTCGTGGCAGCCTACAAGATACGCGGCGTCGAGTACACCCTCTACATTAAGAATGGTATCACCCGACTCCACATCCGCGAGCCTCCCGTGGACCCGGAGAGGCTGGCGATGATCTCCCAGGGCCTGGCTGCGCCGCGGGGGCCAGAGGAGGAGTACCATGTAGAGCGCGCTAGGAGCGGGTATGGCCCCATCTACCCCCTCATCATCGACCCCCACATAGAGGAGATTGCCTGCGAGGGCCCGGGTAGGGAGGTGGCGGTCATCCACAAGCTCGCCCCCGACAGGTGGGTCG
>JALSQL010000057.1 GCA_026985435.1 Acidilobaceae archaeon | reverse complement strand
ACCAGCGGGGCCCCAGTCTACAGCGGCTCAGCCAGGGGCCACCGGCCCCATGAATGCTACAGGCGCCCTCCAGCAGGCCACCACCACGCTCCCCGCCGCCAGCCACCACGCGGTCGACCCCTTCCTGGCCCTAGCCGCTGCCGGCGCAGCGCTGATCGTCGTCGCCGCCTTGGCCTTGCTTCTAACCCAGCGCGTCCCCAGGGGCTTCACTCACAGCGTGGAGACGCCAGGCCCCCAGGGGTCGGAGTTGCCTACCTACAGGTATGAGGGCCTCAGGGCTGAGGCTAGGCGGGTCTTCCTAGAACTCCGCAGGAGGGTGGGGGCCCGCTTGGGGTTCGAGCCCATCTGGGCCACCGCTAGGGAGCTAGCCCGGCTCTCAAGGCTGCCAACGCTGGGGGCCTTTGCCTCCCTGTACGAGAGGGTGATGTACTCGCCCGGCCAGCCGGAGCCCGGGAGCGTCGAGGAGCTGCGGGGCCTCGCCAGGCTGGCCGAGAACCACGCCGAGTAGCCGGCGGGTGGGGTGACCCTGAGGGTTGGCTGGCGTAGCCTCTAGGCTGTGGCGCGCCCTGGGGAGGGCTGGTGTAGCGCTGCTCCTAGGCCTGGCGGCCGCCCTGGTTTTTGTCGGGCCGGCTCTGGAGGCTACGGTTCACGCATACAAGTGGTACAGCGTGAGCCCCGAGAACCCGGGCGACGGGGGGTCTAGCAGCTTCTACTTGGACCTCACCCGGAGCCACCCGCGCGTGGTCCTCGGGGGCCCCGGCAGCGTCTCGGCCTACGTTAGGTCGGGCCAGCGCGTGCTATACCTGATCCTAGGGCCCGACAAGGCATTCTCTAAAAACGAGATTGGTGAGATTGTAGCGTCCTACAAGACTGGCCGCCTCCGAGTGCTGGACGCCGACGACCTTGGGGTCACCTCCAGCCTCCTAGAGGCCCTCGGGGCGCCGAGCCTTGGCCGTGTTGCCGTTAACCCCCACGCCCGGGGCGAGTGGAGCTACATACTGACAATATCCTGCAACGACACCACGGGGCCAGCCAGCGAGGCGAGGGAACTCGTGCTCACCGAGGGGTCCAAGCCCATCTGCCACTACATGGAGACCGGCGGCGTGGCGGCCGCGTGGCTAGCCGGCCCAGGGTGGAGCGGAGTCATGGTGGTGGGGGACGCTTCTATCTTCTCCAACTTCCTCTACGAGGGCTCCATCCCCTGGCTCGGCTCCACCAGGCGGCTCGCACTGGGACTGGTGGAGGCGGCCGGCGCTGGCGAGGCCCAGGTCATAGTGGTCGACAATACCCATTACAATGTGAGCGACTTCCACTATAGGGGCCACTACGGTGTCCTCCTGCTCTCAGCGCTATCGAGCGCCCTGGCCTCCTCCCTCGAGTCGCTCTCGGCCAGGGAGCCCCTGGCGGCCGCCCTGGTAGTCCCCGGCCTGGCTGTGGCGCTGTCTGCCATTCTAACCAACCCCACGAGGGGCCTCCTGGCGCCTCCGCCGAGGCGTTTGAGACTCGAGGAGGAGGCCGTCGTGGAGCATGTTCTCACGAGGCTGGGGGCGGAGTTCGAGCGTGGCACGCTTGGAAGCTATAGGCCGGAGGATGCTGCGAGGCTTGTTAGGGCTGCCCTGCAGGGCTGGGAGAGGCGAGTCGGCCGTGGGGGTGTCTAGCGGGTTCGATGCAGAGGTTTTCGGCAGCGTGATGTCCAGGGTAATGGGTGAGGTGTCAAAGGTTATAGTGGGCCAGGAGCGCGCTATCCGCCTCACCCTGGCCTCGATACTCACCGGGGGCCACGTCCTCCTCGAGGGGGTCCCCGGCGTTGCCAAGACAACCCTCGCGAAAGCCCTAGCCACAGCCCTCGGCCTGGAGTTCCGTAGGATCCAGTTCGTCCCAGACCTCCTCCCGAGCGACGTCACGGGGACCTACGTGCTTAGGGATGGGTCCTTCGAGTTCTACCGGGGCCCCGTGTTCACAGAGATCCTGCTGGCCGACGAGATAAACAGGGCCCCGCCTAAGACTCAGGCGGCCCTCCTCCAGGCCATGCAGGAGCGCGAGGTCACCGTGCTGGGGGTCACTCACAAGCTCCCCGAGCTCTTCACCGTCATAGCCACCATGAACCCCGTGGAGTACGAGGGCGTCTACCCCCTGAGCGAGGCTCAGGTCGACAGGTTCCTGGCCAAGATCCGCCTCGACTACCCCTCGGTCGAGGAGACCGTGGAGATAATCGACAGGTCGTGGCTGGCGGAGGAGATGCCACTAAGCCCCGTGGCGAGCCGCGAGGACGTAGCAGCGGCGCGGAGGGCGGTGAGGGGGGTCACGCTGGACCCCAACATAAAGCTCTACATAGCACTGATAGTCCAGGAGACCAGGAGGCACCCCCTAGTGAGGCTGGGCGCTTCGCCGAGGGGCGCCATAGCGCTGGCCAGGCTGGCTAGGGCGCTAGCCCTCATAGAGGGTAGGAGCTACGTTATACCCGACGACGTCAAGGAGGCCGCGCACGCGGCCCTCGACCATAGGATAATCCTCAAGCCCGAGGCCCGCATATCCGGCGTGGAGCCCGAGAAGGTCGTAGATGAAGCCCTGGAGAGGGTTGAGCCTCCATAGCGGGGGGCAGGTCTTGCCAGCCACCGTTAGGGCGTTCTCACTGGCCACCGTCGTTGCCGTGCTGGGCGTGCTAGCCCTGCTCACACCCAACCCGGCAGCGCTCATAGCCTCAGCCTCCGCCCTGGCAGCCCTGGCGGCGGCGCTTGCAGGCCGCTCGGAGTCGTACTCGACTACGCTCTGGAGCCTACTCGTGGACCGGAGCCCCCGGCACGCGAGGGTACCCGAGGGCACCCCCCTAAGGGTGACCGTGGCCGTGCGGAACCCGACGGGCCGGGGCCTGCCCCTACTGATACTGAGGGACCACACGCCGCCCCGGGCCAGGGCGGGGGAGCCCCTCTTCCAGGGCAGCCTGCCCGGCGGGGGAGTCCTGACCGGCTCTTACGAGGTCGCGCCAGCCCCGGGGCTGGCCCGCGTCGAGGAGGCCACCCTGGAGGCTAGGGATCCCCTGGGTTTGTATTCGGAGTCTAGGAGGGTCCGCGTGGTCACCACGCTCCAGTCGTACCCGAGGCCGTACCCTCCGGCGGTTGAGCGGGCTGGGGCGGGCCTCGGGCTGGCCGAGGCGCTGGCGTCGAGGAGGGCTGGGGCTGGCACC
>JALSQL010000056.1 GCA_026985435.1 Acidilobaceae archaeon | reverse complement strand
TGTACCAGAACGGCGCGACCTCGCCGGAGACCGCCCCCTCGAACGTGCAGTGGGGGCTCAGGGCCCAGGCTAGTAGCAGCGCGCCGATGCCCGCGCTCAGGGCCAGCGAGATCCCGTAGGACCACGCGGCCAGGGCGCCCGCGATCCTAGCCCACGGGATTCCTGAGGGAAAACGAGGCCTCAACCACGCCTCCCCCAGCGAACCTGTACGGGTACCTCACGATAACCCTCGCCTCCCGAGCGGGGTGGCCTAGGGGTACGGTGAGAGCGGACCCCGGGCCGACTGTTATGTTGCGGGTGTACTCAGCCACTATTATGGGCCCACTTAGGGAGAGGTTGTACGCTACAACATGCACTGTGGCATTGAACGGTATAGGGTTGGGGTTAACGATAACCACCCTCTCCCACGTGGCGTTAACCCGGAGCGGGCGCCACGTGTAGGCCAGCGGGTACGAGCCGCGGAGGACGCCCCTGCCATGGTCGAGATCGAGTGTGAGGTTTAGGGTGAAGAAGGACGTTGACTGGTTGGAGGCCAGGTAGAGCTCCCTGTAGAACCCCGGTGGAACCCTGGCTATAACCTCGTAGCCCCCGACGAGCCAGGCGCTGCACCCCCAGGCGTCCCGCAGGCCAAGGGCTTGGAGGTGGCAGCCCCTGACGCCCGTGATGCTGGTGTGGTCCACGGTGTAGTACGCCCTTATGGTGCCGGAGGTCGCGTTGTGGTCTATGGCCCGCAGCTGCACCTGGGGTAGCGCGACCTCCGGGGGCCTAGGGTAGAGGGGGACGCTAACGAGGAACTCGAGCGCTAGCAAGAGGGTCAGGAACGAGGCGACCACGAGGGTGGCGGCCTCCAGATCCCCGGGCGCCTCGCGGAGGACTCGCCATACGCGGCCGCGCCACGCGTATACCGCCAGACCGGCTAGGCCCGGGGGCAGCCACGCCTCGCGGGGCACAACGGCCACCACCTTGTAGGCCACGCGGCTCCGGGGCACTGGCGGGTCCGGGCGCGGGTTGGCGTCGCCCTTGGTGACAACGTAGCCTTGCTCTACAGCGGTCACCCTGTGGATAACCCCGACTATCGGCGAGAGGCGCCAGTACACAATGTCGCCCACGCCGTAGCCCTCGAGCCGCGTCGACACGCATACCACGAGATCCAAGGGCTCCAACGCGGGCTCCATAGAGTGGCCCGAGACTATGAGAATCGTAACAGGAAACCCGGCCAGCCTACCGGCCGTGAGGAGGAATACAGCCGCCAGCGCCGCCAGGGAAACCAGCCGCCCCCCGGCGCGCTCCAGCCCGAAAGGCAACCCGGAGCCCCCCAAGCCGCCGGGCACCCTCGAGCTGAAATGAACAGCCACACCCAGGGCCTCTGGCGGCGCTGGAAGGGAGGAAGGCGCGGGTTTAGTTGGGGGAAAAGCGGCGGCCGGATGGGGGAGGTAGCGGCGTTATGGCACGAGTGAGGGTATGCTACCAGCGCTGTTGCTGTTCGTGTACACCAGGTGCACCGTGGTGCTTATGCTGCTGGGTAGGGCAACGCCCTCAGGTATGTAGAACTCCAGATCTACCTCAGCCTTCTCGCCGCTGTTGAGGGCGATCCAGTTGCTGGGCTGCGCCCCGGTCTGGGTGAGGTCTACCGTGTGGGTGCTAGTGCCCACGCGTATTATGAGGTAGGCCTTGCCGCCCGTGGGGAGGCCACTTATAGCGTTGCTAACGTTTATCTTGAAGTAGAGGGCTGACGAGCCCTCGTTCTTCACCACCGTTATGTTGTGGTAGTACGTGTACTGGTATGTGGGGTGCACGGTTATGTCAACGGAGGTGCCATTGTCTCCGAGGCTTACGGTTATTGTGCCCGAGAGGTCGTTCTGGTTAGCGTTGCTGCCAGCGTAGAATTTGAGGGGCGGGCTCGCGGGCTGAGCGCCTATGGTGATGGGGTAGAATACGAACACGCTGGCATTGGCTACGGCCACGCCTATCGCCAGCAGTGCTAGTATCGCGAGCTTCCTGGTTGCCACGCTCCATCCACCCCCTGCTCCACCGATACCCTAGGTGCAAACCCGGGTTATTAAATTGAGTGCATACAAGCCTGGCAAGAGGGGTGTGGGACGAGGCGCGGGGGCTTGGCGGGTAGCGTTCGGGTGTCCGGCGAGAAATAATCCGCGTCCCGCGGGTGCCATCCTGGGTGCCGTGGGGTTTGAGGGTGGCGGTTGTCCAGCCCAGGCCCGCCGGGGGCCGGCTCGACTCGGAGGAGAACACAGCTAGGGCGGCGGCGATCCTGCGGGGGCTCGCTGGGCTCGAGCCCGACCTTGTAGTGTTCCCCGAGTACTTCCCCTTCCACGAGGCCCGGGTGTTCCTCGACGCCGTGAGGGACCTGGGGGCGTATGTTGTCGCGGGCGTGGCCTACAGGCTTGGGGGCTCGCTCTACAACACCGCCACGGTCTACAGGCCCGACGGCAGCGTGGCCGCGAGGCAGGGTAAGAGGTACGTGGGCAGGCTGGAGAGGAGGCTCTGGGGCTTCGAGGGGTGGAGGGGGGAGCCGGTTGTTGTCGACGTGGGGTTCGCCAGGCTGGGGGTGGGGGTGTGCGCCGACTTCTGGAGCATACCCGAGCTCGCGCTCGAGCTGTTCCTCGGCGGCGCGGACGTCCTCGTGAACCCGGCCTACATGTTCAGCCTCCACCGCCACTGGCTCACGGCTAACATCAGTAGGGCTCTCGACTTCTACGTGCCGGTCCTCGGGGCGGACCTCGCATCCTTCCCCATGAGGACTAGGAGGTACACCTTCACGGGCGGGGGGTGGAGCCACGCGATAGTACCGCCCTCGAGCGAGGAGGAGTACCTCGCGTGGTGGGAGTCCGGGGCCGAGTCGGCCGAGGCGTGGGTCAGGCTGAGGCTCGGCGAGGGGGAGGACGTCGGCGTTGTAGATGTCGATGTTGAGGGGGTCTCGAGGCTGAGGCGGGACTGGTGGGAGAGGATGCGGGGCGTGGGCCTCGATGAATGGCTAGCCACGGCGAGGGCCAGGCACGCCGCCGCCAGGCTCGTGAAGGCCTAGGCCCCCCGGGCCTGAGGGGGTGTGCTCCCTTGCAGGGGCGGGCGAGCGCTGCTTCGCTGCTAGGCGCGCCTAGGGGGGAGGTGGCGGGGCTGGAGTGGCTGGAGGACAGGGCCAGGGCGCTGATGGGCGGGGACCCGGCACACGGGTGG
>JALSQL010000055.1 GCA_026985435.1 Acidilobaceae archaeon | reverse complement strand
CGGCGCGGCCCTCATGGTTGAGAGGGGGATGCTCGAATCCATCGGCGGGCTGCCAACTAGCACCACCGCCGACGACGCCGAGCTAACCTGGAGGGCCCACATTGGGGGCTACAGTGTGGGGATCGTGCCAGCCGCCGTGGCCTACACGGTCGACCCGGGGAGCCTCAGGGGTCTCTGGGCCAAGTACACCAGGGTAGCCGCCGGGAGCATGGTCAGCGCCGCCAGGGTGGCGCCGAGGCTTGCCAGGCGGGGGAGGCTACTCCAGCTCGCATCTCTAACATACAACACCCTAGGGGGGCTACCGCTCGCCCTCTCGCTGGCCCACATAGCACTCCTCGCAGTGCTGGCGGCGCTCGGCATCCACCCTCAGGGGCTCCCGGAGAGGCTGGCCCTAGCCCTCCCCTACACGCCCCTAGCCCCCCTCGTGGGGCTGCTATCATCCAACCCGCTGGTCTACCCGCTCCTAGCCTACGCCGCGGGGGTGGGGGAGTCAGCCCTCCTCCTAGCCGGGGTGGCAGCGGCGTACCGGCACATGCCCAGGGCCCGGGAGGCAGCGGTCAGGGGGCTCCGGTACACCCCCCTGTTCCCCCTCATACTCTGGCTGGGGGCTCTGGCAACGCTAGCGGCCATACCCAAGGCGCTGGCGGCCCTCTCCCACGGGGGGCTTGAGGGGAGGTGGTAGACCGCCGCCCCGAGCGTATTGAGGCCAGCATATACACGCCCAGAGCCCAGGGGAGGGGCGGGTTGCACTTCCCGTGACGTCGGGCCCCCTTAGGATAACGCGGGGCGAGGCCAGGAGGGCGGTTGAGAGGTATAGGGTGGTCGGGGTCCACTGCGTCTCCTGCAAGGCGGCCATCGAGGGGTCCCTCTCTAGGCTGCCGGGGGTCAGGAGGGTAGAGGTAGACCCCACCAGCGGGGTTATGGTGCTAGAGCTCGAGGAGGGCGCTGACCGGGGGATGATAGTAGGCGAGATAAGGAAGCTGGGATACGATGTTGCCTCCGGCAGGGTGGTCTTCCGCTCGCCCGACGTCAGGGCCGGGGCGGAGGCGAGGGTTGAGAAGCTGGCCTCCAGCCTCCCGGGCGTTGTGGAGGCGAGGGTATACTCTGGCGAAGGCCTGATCATGCTATCCTACAACATCCTCGAGACAGGCCCGGAGGAGCTGGCTGCCGCCCTGCGGGGCGCCGGCCTCAGGGTGGAGCAGGTAGACGCCACGAAGCCCGTCGGGGGCGAGAGCCTAGCAGCCCCCCTAGCCCTGGCGGCGGCCGCCCTAGCGGTGTACCTCGCGGGCAGGCTGGCCGGGCTGGCGGTGCTGGAGCTGGCGGCGGGGGCTCTAGCGTATGCCGTGGCGGCGGCCAAGTTCGTCTTGCCAGCTGTGAGCGCCGCTAGGAGGGGCTACGCTGTCATGGACACCCTGGTGGCCCTGGGCGTCACGGCCGCGTTCGCCCTGAGCCTCTACAACTACGCTACCGGCGGCCCGCTCTACTTCGACTCGACGGTTCTAGTAACACTCTTCGTCCTGGCGGGCCGCTGGGTCGAGGCCCGCCTCAGGAGAAGGGCCGAGAGCCTACTCTCACAGTCGGCGGAGCTGGTGCCCCCGCGGGCCAGGGTCAGCCGCGGCGGCCGCTGGGTGGAGGTTGACTCGGGGAGCGTAGGGGCCGGCGAGAGGGTCGCGGTCAGGGTGGGTGAGAGGCTCCCGGTCGACGGTAGGGTGGCGCGGGGGGAGGGCCTCGTGGACGAGGCGCCCCTAACCGGCGAGTCGACTCCGAGGCGCGTGGGGCCCGGCAGCCTCGTGCTGGCCGGCTCGACGCTCGTGCAGGGCTACATAGAGGTGACCGCGCTCCGCGTGGGGGAGTACACCCTCGCCAGGCGGGCCGTGGAGGCGGCCAGGGAGGCGGCCCTCGCCAAGCCTAGGCTTGGGAGGCTTGCCGACAGGATCGCCTCGGTGTTCGTCTACGCGGTACTGGCGGTGGCGGCCGCGACGGGGCTGGCCTGGGGGGTGGCCGGGGGCCTGGAGGCGGCGGTGGTGAGGGCGGCCACGGTCCTCGTGGTGGCGTGCCCCTGCACCTTTGGCATAGCGATACCAGCGGCGCTGGCGGCCGGCGTGTCGAGGGCCCACAGGCTAGGCGTGCTGGTTAGGAGGCCCGACGCCCTCGACGCTCTCGCGCGGGCCACGGTGGCCGCGTTCGACAAGACTGGCACCCTAACCCGCGGGGAGCCCCGGGTCGTGGCAGTAGAACCCCTGGGCGGCCTGGGGGAGGAGGAGATTCTCGCGGTAGCGGCGGCCGCGGAGGAGGCGAGCGGGCACGTGCTAGCGGACGCCATACGCCGCGCCGCCGGGGAGAGGGGCATAGACGCCCGCCGGCTGGAGGCGTCGGGTCACGCGGAGATACCGGGGAAGGGGGTGGTAGCAACGGTTGGCGGTAGAAGCGTGGCGGTCGGCAACTGGAAGCTGATGGAGGCAATGGGCGTGGAGGGCGACCCCCCGCCTCCCCCGCCGGGGGCGCAGACCGCGGTGTACGTGGCCGTGGACGGCCAGCTTGCGGGGGTGATCGGGCTAGCCGACCACCCCAGGCCGGAGGCCCGACGGGCCCTCGAGCGGCTAGAGCGCCTTGGGCTGGAGTGGCTGGTGCTAACGGGGGACAGCAGGCCGGGGGCTGAGGCGCTCGCTAGGGCCCTCGGGGCGCCCCTCTCCAGGGTCCGCTGGGGGATGGACCCGCTCGACAAGAAGTCGGCCATCGAGGAGGCCAGGCGGAGGGGCGAGGTCGTACTCTACGTTGGCGACGGCGTGAACGACGCCCCCGCCCTCGCCGCGGCCGATGTTGGCATCGCGGTCAACACGGCGCTCGACGCCGCTAAGCAGAGCGGCGACATGGTGCTATCCAGAGACGACCTAAGCGTGATCCCATCCCTGGTGGAGCTCGCGAGGAAGCTCCGCGCAAAGATCCTCCAGAACCTCTTCTGGGCTTTCGCGTACAACGCAATACTCATACCAGCGGCGGCCGGGGCCCTCTCGGGGTTGGGGGTGGACCTCAACCCGGCCATAGCGGCCGCCGCGATGAGCCTCAGCTCGGTCACAGTTACTGGGAACAGCGCTCTCCTCCTCACATGGAAGCCGAGGAGAGCCGGGGAACCCCTAGCCACCCCTCGCCGAGGTCTATACCGGAGGCTATCCCCCTCCCTGAACCCCTAAGTCTCGGTGGGT
>JALSQL010000054.1 GCA_026985435.1 Acidilobaceae archaeon | reverse complement strand
AGGAGGCTAGTCTTGGTGTCTGACCTACACCAAACGGTAGCCCCCGGCGACCCCGCGGAGGTGGCCGCAAGCCTCACCCGGAGGGGCTACCGCATACTAGCCATAGCCCCTCCGAGCCACCACGCGGAAACCAGGAGGAGGCTAGAGGAGGCTGGAGCCAAGGTTAGGGTCGCGTACACGCCCCGCGACGCGGCGAGGGAGGTGCTAAGGAGCATCCTCCGCTAATCCAACCCACACCCCAGCGTGCCATCGAGTATTTGCGTTAATACGTTATCTAAAACTATTTAGCAATTCATATTTATTTGTTAGATCTAGAGCTTCTGTATTCTTCACATACTATATTATTTATTATTGTATAAATATAGTTAAGCAGGTTCTCTCCATTCTCCTAATAAAACTTTATATTCCCTGGCATACCAATATAGATAAGGGGGCAATGGGGGGTGGGCTAATGTCCCCACACCTTAGTAGAGCCAGATTCTTTGCAGCCATAGTATCCCTTGTGGTCCTCACCCTGTCGTTATCATCTGTGCAGCTCATCGGATCCCCAGGTTGCATAGGCTCCGGGTGTACTACAGCTACCTACCTCCACTTTGAGGGCGGTACCACTAGCCCACCACTAGCTGAGCCTATAGCTGGCGCTAACACATACTCTGCAGACTATCATTTGTCCCCCGATGAGTTTCTAGCATTGAGTAGCATAGTGTCAAGCGCGCCGCCCCTTGACAGCGGTGCGAGGAGGGCATTCCTCACACTGACCGGCCCGCTTTCCGACATCGAGGTAGGCGACGATTTGAATTATCTTAATGTTAGTGGTGATGCCACGGTCTCGCTTGTTGAGACCCGATCGGTTGACTCTAGGCTAACGGGTGTGCTTGGCCTCCGAGCGTTGCAGGTAGACATCGATCCCGGCAAAGGTGTCATTCTATACCATAGCCTTACCAACAATATCCTGGAGCTAGTGAAAGGCAAACGGGTGCTTCCAGGGGCCACTGTGGCCCCGGTCGATGGTGGTGTTACCGCGCAGCTGGCACTCCTAATAGGTTCCTCTAGTGGCGGAGGCGGCGGGTGCCCCCTCATTGTAGTCGAGACCTCGGACTCCAGGTACGCCCTGTCTACCTCGAGGCCTTGGCCGCTACTGCTACCAGTAGAGCCCGGCAAGGTTAGCGTCGCATTTAGGGAGACGGGCACGTCGGTCACAACGCTCAAAGATATGATGGCTCTCCTACTCACGCCTCCAGGTGGCAATATTGTAGCAGTCGAGCTAGACAACAAAGGCAACCCGGTGAACATCGCCTACATAGACCCGTCCAGTATAGTTACACCCCCCGGAGCCCTCGCTATAGGCGCGCCGGTCTACCCGCTACTCCCCGGCTCCACGGTAACCCAAGCCTTCAAGATTTCCGCCAACGCGGGCTGGTATGTGGTGGTCTCGCTCCGCGACCCCTACGGGCGATCCTTCTACGGGAACCTCGACTCCAGCCTTCGCGTGGCACGGGCGATCCTAGACCTAGCCCCCGGGCCCAGCGGTAGGAGGGGTGTCCCTCTGCCTAAGGGCGCCGTGGAGGTGACTATTAGCGCTGGAAGTGCCAGCTACAGCTTCAACCTAACGAGCCCATCGCCGATGGACACCACGATACTAGTGCCAGTACCCTCCTCCTCGGGACCCGCCAATGTTAGTGTTAGCGTGGCGAACAGGGGCCTCGTGAGCCTTGGCGTTGACTATATTGGAATAGTGCCTGGGGCAGCGGTAACCCGCCAGCTAGCCAGGGCGGAACCCCTACCAGTAGTGCGGCACACTCAGACCCCGGTGGTTCTACGCGGCTCCGACGCCGAGGCCAGGTTCGAAGTTAACGTTCCCAGGAGGGGACTACTAGTCCTATGGCCCAACCTATCAGTCGAGCCACTTAGCAACATATCTCAGGAAGATATCGTGTACTTGCCTGCAGTTAACCTTACCGCTAGCCCCTCAGCCGCGCTCTCAGCCACGCTACCCACGCAAGCCATCCTAATACCCGAAGACGCCGAGTATGTGGGGTTAATGGTTGTCCTCCTAAACACGAACTCCACGTCCACATCGAGGGTCCTCGTCGACAGGATCGTACTCTACTACAAGCCGGAGATCGTTTCCCACGATGGCCAGATAAGCATCTGGGAAGACTGCCCGGACATACCTAACGCTGGCCACACTCAAGCGGTACTCTCCAAAAACGTCACATGCGACTGGGACAACTACTATGAGGCCACGTACACTTCGACAGTTATCATTGCGACATATGGAGCCAGTGTTGACTACCAGAACGTCATCACGCCTATAACGTATAGCAATGCTCTTATCGTCGCCTCACAGGTCATAGTATCTAGCGTTGAGAACTCAACCTGGAATTTCGACCCTGTCTGGGAGACCGCACTCGGCATCGACGAATATAACGGTGCCTACGTAGTTGATGAGTGGATTGTCGTAAATGATTTCAATAATGAGAATGTTACCCCTCTGCCGGCGAACGAGACCCAGGGTAGTGTCGGTGGCGTCGTAGATACTGCCCCGCTGATGTTATCGGCTACTAGCCTGCTTCTAGACACCGCGAGCCTCATCGTGATGATTGCCGCCCCCGAAGCCGGGCTCGCGACTGCCGTGCTGGGCGCCCTCTCGGTGGGGTCAAGCCTTGGAGGCATCCTGGTGTCACAACTAGAGACCCCCGAGCCCTCGCCTCTGGGTAGCCACGATATAGCCTTCCGGAGGGTCTACTATTACAGCTCCAGCGGCGGATCAGCGGGGTCGAACGGCGTGGCGAACGCGAGCATGAGCGTCGTCCTCGAGGTTGGGGCCTCCAACCAGGCCGGGGAGGGGGCTATGGTTAGGCTTACCTTCTACCTCCCCCCGGGACCCAAGTTCTACGAGGACTTTGACTGCACTCTCCCGATATGCAACTGTTACATTGAACCAGCCACACTAGAGAACATCACCGTCGACATAACCATAAGCCCTGTCCGCTACCCCTACTCCAACCCCTAGCCAGACCATCCACCCTTGTCTATAACTTTGACCTCACTTTTACCCTTAACTACTTCGGGCGGCCTCGTTGGGGTTCCCGCTAGGCTGCCTGGAGGGCGCTGGAGCTCCGCCGGGAGCCTGTTGGGAGCCGCGGTGAGAGGGCCGCTGGCAGGGTGCGCTGCCGTGGAGCGGGATCCATAAAAGCCCCTCCCTCGACGCGGGTTCTGAGTGGGTGGGTGCTGTAGGGGTGTCGCTTAAGGAGATCCCGCCAGAGTGGAAAAGGTTCCGATACAGGGGGCGGACGCTGGAGGAGCTAATGGAGATGCCGATCGAGGAGCTGGCGAAGCTGCTGCCGGCGAGGCAGAGGAGGAGCATCCAGAGGGGGTTCACGCCGGCCCAGAGGAGGCTCCTCGCGAAGGTTAGGAAGATCCGGAGGAAGATGGAGGAGGGCAAGTTTAAGAGGCCACCGGTTATACGAACCCACGTGCGCGACATGATAGTTCTCCCCGAGATGGTCGGCCTCACGATAGCCGTGTATAACGGCAAGGAGTTCGTCCCCGTGAGGATAACTCCCTGGATGATCGGCCACTACCTCGGAGAGTTCAGCCACACGACCAAGATAGTGCAGCACGGAGAGCCCGGCCTGAAGGCGACCAGGAGCAGCCTGCACATAGGCAAGTAGGGGTGACCGCCGTGCCCAGGTGGGGCTACTCCCTAAAGCTCCGGGACGAGAGCAGGATAGCCAAGGCTATGATGTGGGACGTACCCGTCCACCCCAAGGTTATGAGGGAGGTCGCCGCGGCGATCAGGGGTATGCGCCTCAGGGAGGCGGAGGACTTCCTCGAGAGGGTTATAGAGAAGAGGGAGGCCGTGCCCTTCAGGAGGGCCCACGGGAAGCAGGCGCATAGGAGGGGCCTGGCCGACAGGTGGGGCTGGCCTATTGGGAGGTACCCCGTGAAGGCCGCCAGGTACATGCTGAAGCTCCTGAAGAACGTTGAGAATAACGCCGAGGATAAGGGCCTGGAGGTGGAGAGGCTCCGCATAATCCACGTAGCGGCCCACAAGGGTGTAACCCTGAAGAGGTGGATGCCCAGGGCCTACGGGCGCGCTAGCCCCAAGTTCCGGGTCCACAGCCACGTCGAGGTCGTGGTTAGAGAGGAGTAGGGGGTGCCGTGGGATGGGTAGGGTCGAGAGGTTCTTCCTCAACCAGGGCATCCTCCGGGCGAAGATAGACGAGTACCTGGCCGCCCACTTCTACATGGCCGGGTATAGTAGGGTGGAAATCGTCCCAGTAGGCCTCGGGACGAGGGTTCACATCTACGCCGAGAGGCCAGCCCTCATCATAGGCCGCAGGGGCTCCACCATCAAGAGGCTCCAGGAGATACTCAGCACAGTCTTCGGCCTCGAGAACCCGCAGATAACCGTCTCGCAGCCCGAGAACCCGGAGCTCGACGCCAGGGTTCAAGCGTTCAGGATCGCCAGGAGCATCGAGATGGGCTACCACTTCCGCAGGGTGGCCTTCACCGCACTCCGAAGGATCATGAGCAGCGGCGCCCTCGGCGCTGAGATAAAGATCAGCGGCAAGCTGAGGACCGAGAGGGCCCGCTTCGAGAAGTTTAGGGCTGGCAAGGTCTACAAGGCCGGCGAGAAGGTCGACGAGCTGGTCGACAGGGCGGTCGCCGTGGCGAAGCTCCCGAAGGGCATCATAGGAGTCGAGGTCACGATAACGAGGCCCGGCAAGACTGGGGACTACATACGCATCAAGGCCCCGGAGGAGGCGGCCGACTTCATAAAGCAGGTCAGGGAGGAGATGGAGGAGGCCCAGCCCCAGAGGCCGGAGGTCGAGGAGCTTATAGAGGCCGCGGAGGCCGCTGGGGCAGCCGAGGCTGGCGGTGAGGCGGCCGGGCAGGCGTAGCGGGGTGGCGGGCTGTGGGCAAGTACAAGGTTAAGGCGAAGGACCTCCGGGCCATGGGCCCCGAGGAGAGGCTCAGGCAGCTCGAGGAGTGGAGGCGGGAGCTCATAGTACTCCGCTACAAGGCCGCCTCGGGCACCCTAGAGAGCCCCGGTCAGCTCCGCGAGTACCGTAGGAACATCGCCAGGCTCCTCACCATAATGAGGGAGGAGGAGCTGGGCATACAGAGGAAGCAGGGGGAGGCCTCCTCCTCTTGAAGAGGACCCCACGCAACCTCCGCTACCACGAGCTCATAGGCCTCAGGGTTAGGGTGCTCCGCCACCTCGACCCCGGCCTCTCGGGCCTCGAGGGTAGGGTGGTCTGGGAGACCGAGAGGGCCCTCGTCGTGGAGGCGCCCGAGCGGGGGCGGCTCCTAATCCTTAAAAGTGGCGCTCTCCTGGCCTTCCACATCCCTGGCTGGGGGAGTGTGGTAGTCCCCGGCGACGAGCTGCTGGGGACGCCCGTGGATAGGGTTAAGAGGTTGAGGAGGTAGAGGCGTGATGCCTGCCCCTAAGGCTGTGAAAGCCCTGAAGATACCCGGAGTGGAGCCTCCGTCGAGGACCTGCGACGACCCCAACTGCCCCTGGCATGGGCACCTGAAGGTCCGCGGGGTCCTCATGGAGGGGGTTGTTGAGAAGTATAGGGCGAAGGGGACCGCCGTCGTCAGGCACGACTACATCTACTATGTCAGGAAGTTCAAGAGGTACGAGAGGCGTAGCAAGAAGATCAAGGCCCACGTGCCCCCCTGCATAGACGTCAGGGAGGGCGACGTCGTGGTTATAGGTGAGACGAGGCCGATATCGAAGACCGTCAAGTTCGTCGTGCTCGGCGTGAAGAAGCGCGCCGAGTAGCTGTAAGGTGTATAAACCCTACCAGGTGCGGTGCGCGGGGGGACTAGGCGGAAATGCCGAAAAAGAAGAAGTACGGCGCGGTGATATCGAGGCTCGGCGTTAACGAGGGCCTACAGGTTGGCAGCTACGTGGGAGTGGCCGATAATAGCGGGGCCAAGGAGGTTATGATAATCAACGTGCCCCTCTACAAGACCAGGCTCCGCCAGCTGCCGAGGGCTGGCGTCGGGGACCTGGTTGTTGTCACCGTGAAGAAGGGGAACGTCCAGCTCCGGAGGCAGGTTGTCTACGCTGTCGTGGTCAGGCAGAGGAGGCCCTTCCGGAGGCCCGACGGCACCTGGGTGGCGTTCGAGGACAACGCCGTCGTCCTAGTCAACCAGGACGGGACCCCGAGGGGCACCGAGATAAGGGGCCCAATAGCCAGGGAGGCGGCCGAGCGGTGGCCGAGGCTGGCCAAGCTCGCCACCATAATAGTCTAGCCTAGATGGGGTGGGTGTGATGGCTAGGCTTTCGGCGAGCAGGCAGCCGAGGAAGCAGAGGCGCGCCTACTTCCAGGCGCCCCTGCACGTGAGGCAGAAGCTCATGAGCGCGCCCCTCAGCCCCGAGCTCCGCGAGAAGTACGGGGTCAGGAGCCTCCCCGTAAGGGCGGGGGATAAGGTTAAGGTTATGCGGGGCGACTTCAGGGGCCACGAGGGCAAGGTCGTGAAGGTTGACCTTCGCCGCTACAGGATCTACGTGGACGGCGTCACGATTAAGAGGAGCGATGGCACCCCCGTGTTTAGGCCCCTGCACCCCTCCAAGGTCATGATAGTCGAGCTAGACCTGAGCGACCCGTGGAGGCGCAGGATCCTAGAGCGCCGCGGCGGCCGCGTCGGCGAGGAGGCCCCCGCGGCGTCCCCCGAGCCCCAGAGCGGCGCGCAGGGTTGAGGTGGTGAGACGTGGCTAGGATGGGCGGGCAGAGGAGGCTGAAGGCCCTCGCGGCCCCGAGGTTCTGGCCCATACTCCGCAAGGAGTACAAGTGGACCGTCAAGCCCAGGCCTGGGCCTCACCCGGCGGAGCTGAGCCTCCCGCTACTGCTGGTGGTCAGGAACGTTCTGGGCTACGCTAAGACCGCTAGGGAGGCTAGAAAGCTGATATCCGAGGGCCACTTCAAGGTCGACGGCAGGGTTCGGAAGGACTACAAGTACCCCGTTGGGGTCATGGATATCCTGGAGATCGTCGACACGGGCGAGAGGTACCGCTTCGTACCGTACCCTGTCACCTTCTTTAGGATGCACCCGATACCCAAGGAGGAGCCCAACATTAAGCCGGTGCGCATCGAGAACAAGACAACCGTGCGGGGCGGCCATATCCAGCTAAACCTGATGGGTGGTAGGAACCTCCTCGTGAGGGTTAGCGACCCGAGGAACCCGGTCGAGGACAGGTTCAAGACCCTCGGAACCCTAGTCATCACAGTCCCCGAGCAGGAGGTGAAGGAGTACATTCCACTCGAGGAGGGCGTCCTCGCCATAACGTTCGCCGGCCGCAACGTCGGCCGAGTGGGCCGCATCAAGGAGGTACACCGGGGCTGGGGTAGGAGGAGGAGCATAGTCACGATGGAGGATCGCAGGGGCAACCTCTTCCAGACGAGCCTAGACTACATCCTAGTCATCGGAAGGGATAAGCCTGTGATCAGCCTCCCGGAGGGTGCGTGGTGGTAGCCGTGAGCGTGAAGGGCGTCCCGCTACCCCCGGAGAGGGTCGAGGAGATACTCGAGGACTGGAAGGCCCACCCCATGAAGAAGCCCAGGATAGCGAAGGTCACCGTGAACATAAGCATAGGCTACAGCGGCGAGAGGCTTGTCAAGGCGGCCCAGATACTCGAGGAGATAACGGGCCAGAAGCCCGTGTTCAGGAAGGCTAAGCGCACCATCAGGGCTTTCGGCGTGAGGAAGGGCGAGAACATAGCAGTCATGGTTACCCTCCGCAGGGAGAAGGCCCTGAAGTTCCTCGACAAGGCTCTAGAGGCGGTGAACAGGAGGATCAAGACGTCCAGCATAGACGTGCACGGCAACGTCAGTTTCGGTATAGAGGAGCACATCCTCATCCCGGGCGTCCGCTATGATCCGGAGGTTGGCATACTCGGCATGGACGTTGCGATCACCGTCGAGAGGCCGGGCTACCGCATTGTGAGGCGTAAGAGGGCCAGGAAGGGCCACATACCGGCCCGTCATAGGGTCAAGCCGGAGGAGACAATGGTGCTATTAAGCCAGCTCCTCGGGGTCGAGTGGGTAGAGAGGTAGGGGGGTCGAGCAGTGGGGAAGGTTAGGCCTCCGAAGCCGAAGCTGATGGGGCGGGGCGCCCAGAAGTGTATGCGGTGCGGCACCCGCGACGCGGTGATCCAGAAGTACGGGCTCTACCTGTGCCGCCAGTGCTTCCGGGAGGTGGCGATGCTCCTGGGCTTCAAGAAGTACAGGTGACGGGGGTGGTCGTCGGTGGTGATGCTTGACACTCTAGCTAACGCGCTCGCCACCATCTACAACGCTGAGATGAGGGGTAAGAGGGAGGCCATCATAATGCCGGCGAGCAAGCTTATCGCCTCCGTCCTCAGGATACTCCAGAGGGAGGGCTACATCGGCGGCTTCGAGTACATAGACGACGGCCGCTGGGGCAAGTTCAGGGTCGAGCTGCTCGGCAGGATAAACAGGATCGGCGTGATCAAGCCACGGTTCCCGGTGAGCTACCGCGAGCTCTCGAGGATGCCCGAGTGGCTGAGGAAGTACCTGGCCAGCAGGGACATAGGCCTCCTCATAATAAGCACGAGCCAGGGCGTCATGACCCACCGGGAGGCCATCGAGAAGAAGGTAGGGGGAGTCCTCCTAGCTTACGTATACTAGCCCAGCCCGCCCCCAGCCGCGGGGCCCCACCTCCTCTAGCGCATCAACCCTCTGGGACCCGGAGGGGCTGCGCGTCACCTTTTTGAACCCTAGCAGGGCCCCGGCGCACCACTGGGTGGCTCGAGGGGCCACGCTAGAGATGCGGGGTGCCGGAGAGGATGCCTAAGGACGTCCATGTAGTGTCAACCGTAGAGATACCGGATGGCGTGGAGGTTACAATAGATGGTAGCAAGGTCCGCGTGAGGGGGCCTAAGGGGGAGCTCGAGAGGGACTTCAGCCACGCCCGCGGCGTGATCATGAGGGTTGAGGATGGGAAGTTCGTGGTGGAGGCGTTCTTCGCCCGGTCGCGGACGAGGGCCCTCGTGGGCACTATAGCGGCCCATGTTAGGAACATGATCCTGGGGGTAACCAAGGGGTTCCGCTATAAGCTCAAGGTTATCTACAGCCACTTCCCCATCAACATTAAGGTCGAGGGCGACCGGGTCGTTATAACGAACTTCCTGGGCGAGAGGGCGCCTAGGGTTGCCAGGATACTGCCCGGGGTCAAGGTTCAGGTTAAGGGGCAGGACGTCGTGGTTGAGGGAATAGATATTGAGAAGGTCGCCCAGACCGCCGCCAACATCGAGAGGGCCACCCATATAAGCGACAAGGACAGGAGGAAGTTCCTAGACGGAATATACATTTACCAGAGGGAGGTGGTAGAGGCGTGAGCGCCGGGGGTAGCAGGGAGGCGGCGGTCTCCGCCCTCCGGGAGAGGAGGAAGCTCCAGAGGAGGATGGAGCGCGAGAGGAGGTCCAGGCCTAGGTTCCTGAGGTACCTCTCGTGGAGGTTCTGGAAGTTCGAGAGGCGCGAGTACTGGAGGAAGCCGAAGGGTAACGATAACAAGATGAGGCTGCAGCTGAAGGGCTACCCGCCCATAGTCAAGGTCGGCTATAGGACTCCAAGCGAGCTCCGCGGGCTGCACCCCAGCGGCCTGGAGCCGGTGGTGGTGCACAGCAAGGGCGAGCTGGAGGGCCTCGACCCCTCGAGGCACATAGTCTATATAGCCTCGACCGTGGGCCTCCGGAAGAGGCTGGAGCTTATCAAGGCGGCTAAGGAGAGGGGTCTGCGGGTGGCTAACGCCGCGGGGGTTGCGTAGGGATGGACTACAGGCTGCAGAGGAGGCTCGCCGCGGAGATCCTCGGGGTCGGAGAGAGCAGGATATGGATCAGCCCCGACCCCGAGGACGCTGAGGAGATATCCCAGGCGCTGACCAGGCGGGACGTGGAGGCCCTCATAAAGAGGGGGCTCATAAGGGTCGAGCCCAAGAAGGGTAACGCCCACCGGTGGCTCGAGAGGAGGAGGCAGCGCGCCAAGGGCCGCAGGAGGGGCCCCGGCAGGAGGAAGGGCCCCGCCACCGCCAGGCTCGACCCGAAGGAGGAGTGGGTCCACAGGATTAGGAGGATCCGCCGCTACCTCCGCTGGCTCCGCGACCATGGCGTCATAGACAGGCGCACCTACAGGCGCCTCTACAGGCTGGCGAAGGGAGGCATGTTCAGGAGCCTCACCGCGCTCAGGCGCCACCTCGAGGAGGAGGGCCTCCTGAGGGAGGCTAAGGGCCAGTCGTAGGGGGGTGACGCGTAGTGGGCCACGGGCCTAGGTACAGGGTTCCCTGGAGGCGGCGCAGGGAGGGCAAGACTAACTATTACAAGAGGCTCAAGCTCATACGGAGCGGTAAGCCGAGGCTGGTCGTGAGGAGGACTAACCGGTACATCATAGTGCAGGTTGTTGAGGCTAGGGTGGAGGGCGACCGCGTGATAGCGGCGGCCCACAGTAGGGAGCTGGTCAAGAGGTACGGCTGGCTCGGCGGCACCGGGAACACGAGCGCCGCGTACCTCACCGGGCTCCTCGCCGCGGCCCGTGCGAGGCGGGCTGGCGTTGAGGAGGCTGTCCTAGACATAGGCCTGGCGACGCCCGTCCCCGGCAGCCGCGTCTTCGCAGCCCTAAAGGGCGCCCTCGACGCTGGCCTCCGGGTCCCGCACTCGCCCGAGATACTGCCTCCAGCCGAGAGGATACGGGGCGAGCACGTCTCCTCGTGGGCCGCCAGGCTGGCCTCGGAGGAGCCCGAGAGGTATGAGAGGCTGTTCAGCGACTACCTAAGGCGGGGCCTCCGCCCCGAGGATCTGCCGTCACACTTCGACGAGGTGCTCTCCAAGATCCGCGAGGAGTACCCGGAGGCCCTAGCCGAGGTTGCAGGCCCTGTGGGGGGTGAGGAGTAGTGGTGAGGCGCTCGTCTAGCGGTCCCAGACCCGCGGTCAGCCCGCCCGAGGTCCTCGAGGCGTGGGAGCCTAGGACCCGGGTCGGCCGCATGGTCAAGGAGGGTAGGATCACCAGCATAGACGAGATATTCAAGATGAACATGCCGATACTGGAGCCGGAGATAGTTGACATACTGCTGCCCGACCTCAAGCACGAGGTTATAGACGTGGCGATAGTCCAGAAGATGACCGATGCGGGGAGGATCACCAGGTTCCGGGCCGTGGTCGTGGTCGGCAACGAGGACGGCTACGTGGGGCTCGGGAAGGGTAAGGCCCGCCAGTTCCGCTTCGCCATAGAGAAGGCTGTTAGGAATGCTAAGCTGAACATCGTACCCGTCAGGAGGGGCTGCGGCAGCTGGGAGTGCACCTGTGGCGAGGCCCACAGCGTGCCCTTCACCGTGCGCGGCAAGAGCGGTAGCGTTGAGGTGATACTCAAGCCCGCACCCAAGGGTACAGGGCTCGTCGCCGGAGACGTGGCTAAGATGGTCCTCAGGATGGCTGGCATACGCGACGTGTGGAGCTTCACCCGCGGCGAGACCAGGACCAGCTACAACTTCGCCCGCGCCACCTACCTGGCGCTGAGGGCTACTTACGAGTTCGTGACGCCGCTCGACTGGGCCAGGGTCTAGCGGGCCAGGGGTGGTTGAGGTGCCACTCTACGCGATAATACGCATCCGCGGGACCGTGGACGTCCACCCGGAGGTTGAGACCACCCTCAGGCTCCTGAGGCTACACAGGCGCTACACGGCAAGCCTATACCACAGCAGCCTGCCCGGCCTAGAGGGTATGCTGAGGAAGGTCGAGAACTGGGCGACCTGGGGGGAGATCGACGCTGAGACTCTCGTGGAGCTACTCAGGATCCGGGGCAGGCTCGTCGGCGACAAGCCGATAACCGACCTGTGGGTGGCGGAGAACCTTAAGATACTGGGCGGGATACCCGAGCTGGCCAGGAAGCTCGTGGACGGCGAGCTCCACTACCACGAACTGGAGAAGTACGGTGTCAAGCCCTTCTTCAGGCTACACCCGCCCAGGGGCGGCTTCAGGGGCTCGATAAAGAGGCACTACAAGGCTGGCGGGGAGCTAGGCTATAGGGGGCCAGCGATAAACGACCTCATAAGGAGGATGCTCTAGCCGGGGGTGGCAGCGGTGGTAGTCAGGCGGAGGAGGAAGTCGAGGAAGCTGAGGGGGAGAACCCGCACCATGGGCTGGGGTAGGATAGGCCAGCACAGGAAGAGCGGCAGCAAGGGCGGCGTCGGAGCTGCTGGCATGCACAAGCACATGTGGACCTGGGTGATAAAGTACGCCCCCACCTGGTTCGGGAAGAAGGGATTCAACCCGCCTAGGATACGCGTGGGCTTCAGGCCGGAGACCATCAACGTCGGCGAGCTCCAGGAGCTGGTAGACAAACTCTCAGCCGCCGGGAAGCTACCCCAGGAGGCTGGCAGACCCCTGGTGGACCTGGCTGCCATGGGCGTCCACAAGCTACTAGGCAGGGGCACGATAAAGACCCCGGTTAAGGTGGTAGTGCCAGCGGCCAGCGAGCAGGCTATCAAGAAGGTACAGGAGGCTGGCGGCGAGGTAGTAGTGCTCGCGGCCCAGGAGGAGTCCGGGGAGACCGAGTAGCCCTCCTCTCCTCCCCTCCCCTCACGCGCCCTCCGGGGCACCTCTAGCGTTTAGC
>JALSQL010000053.1 GCA_026985435.1 Acidilobaceae archaeon | reverse complement strand
CGGGCCAGGCCTAGTCGTAGAGACTCGCCTATAACAAGCTCCTCGACCATGCCCGGGTCCAGGCCGGCGGGGCGGAGGCCCCTTATCTGGAGGACTGTGTCATACTCCCCGCTGACCCGGGTCTTGCACACGGGACATATGGAGGGCTCGAGCCTTATCTCCAGGCTGACCCTCTGCACGGCCCGTATGTCGCCGGCGAAGCCCTCTATATCGAGCTCTACAAGGGTCCGCCAGTTAGGCAGAGTCTCGTAGCGGAGGCCCGAGATAGAGACGCGCTCAAACCCGGGGTCCCGCCTCGCCTGCGACACGGCCCTCTCAGCAACGAGCCGGACCGCATCCTCAAAGCTCCCCGCGGGAATCCACTTGCCGCCGAGCCAGACACTACCGCAGTACCTGCATATCCTGGCATTCACCCTGCTAGGGAGCCTCACAATACCCCGGGTCTCGGCATAGCACTGAGGACACAGCCCATCGATCACAATGCTCGTCTCCCTGCCACACCTAGGGCATACCCGCGCCAACCCCCTCCCCCTGGGGATGATGCCCGGGCCCGGTGAGAGGGTAAAGATATACCGCCATGGATAATAGGCTGAGGCGGCCACACATCAAGGCTAGGCCAGGGCTCAATCCTGGGCCCCGCTATGAGAGCCTTGCTGAGGCCCGAGGAGGCTCGGGCTTGGTGAGGCGTGGGCGTCAGGGGCGGGGCACACCCTCTTCACGTATCCCCTCTTACGGGTCTACATGCCCTCTCGCTCCCCGGGGGGCCTTGCTTGGGGGCATAGGGCTAGTATGAGCCTGGCGCTGAGCCTTAGGGTGGGGAACTTGCCCGTCTGGAGAAGGCCTCGGCCCCGTAGCTTTGAGAGGGTTTTTGCCGCGCCCTCGATGCTTGTGCCGAGTTTTTCTGCTAGGTCCCTGATTGTTTCGGAGCTTGCTAGGGCTTCGAGGGCGCGGGCCTCTTCGGGGCTCATGTTTCCGCAGGCTTCTAGGATGATGCTGGAGAACTCGTCTATCACGCTGAGGAGCGCCTCTCGGACAGCCTCTCGCAGGTCTTCGTACCCTGCTACTAGCAGGTCTGGGAGGGCCACTATCTCGACTCCCAGCTTCTCCGCGACCGCCCGGGCCTTGTCATCGGCCCCCCGGGCAACTATGAGGGGGCGCATCCCCGCCAGCAGAGCGTTCGTGTATGCCTGGCGGACCGCTGAGACGTCGGCCGAGCCGGCCTTGACCTCGACAGCGTAGAGGCGGCCGTCCTTCTCGGCCACAATGTCGATATCACTCACCTCCACCCCCTCCACTAGGAGGGGCCTCCTAACCTCCACAACCCTATAGCCAAGGTCCTCGAGGACGAGCGCGGCGGCCGACTCGCTCGCCCTACGTAGCCTGCTGTGCCTCAAACGGTCTCACCTCTAAGAGCGAGCTCATACCTCGGGGGCGCGAGGCGGACCGGCTTCCCCCATACGACCGCGATTGCCGCGCTTCCCTCGCTGTCACCCTCTTCTCGCCCCGTGCGGACCGCACCAACGGGTCCGCCGCTATGGCGAGCCAGAGGCCTCCCCTTATCTCGACGCTGACAACCCTGCCCTCCGCTATGGCGGAGTACTCCTCTGGCCAGGGCGCGTCTCTGCTGAGGGGTCTCGCGGCTTTGATGGCGAGGCTCTTATTCTCGTCTGTATCGCTTATTACCACGAGGTAGAGGGGCTCCACTCCCCTGCTCCTAGCGCCCTGGAGCCATAGGCTGACCGGTCCGGCCAGGACGAAGTCGAGCCCAACACTATACATTCTGCCTGCCACCAGGTCGAGGCCCCTCAGAGCGTCAACTATGCCGGGCATGAACCAGTCAACTCCTTCCCCCGGCCTCTAGGGGCGGGCGGGGGCAGTGCCAATATGCTTGGCTTCCGAATATAAGGTTATATTCTAATACCCTGCCAACCGGTAGATGTGGACATGGCCGGCCATATCAAGAGGGGCTGGCCTGTCCTGGAGCGTGGTTGAGGGTGCTCCTCGAGATAAGGTTCCATGGGCGCGGCGGCCAGGGAGCGGTCACGGCCGCGAACCTCCTGGTCGACGCCGCTATCCGGGAGGGCAAGTACGCGCAGGCGTTCCCCCACTTCGGCGCTGAGAGGAGGGGCGCCCCCGTGGTTGCCTTCGCCAGGATAAGCGATAGACCGATAGAAGTGCACAGCCAGATAGAGGAGCCCGACATAATCGTTGTCCTCGACCCGAGACTCTTTGAGCTGACAGACGTGCTCTCAGGCCTCAAGCCCGGCGGGACTGTTGTGGCGAACGCCCGCCGGGTCCCCGTGGAGAGAGGCCGCTACAAGGCGTACTGCGTGAACGCCACCAGGATAGCCATAGAGCTTGGCCTCGTAGTGAGCGGGTGGCCCGTGGTTAACACAAGCATACTCGGCGCCCTGAGCAGGGCGACCAGGATCGTGGGCCTGGAGAGCATCGTGTGGGCCATAAAGAACAACTTCAGGGGCAGGCTAGGCGAGCTCAACGCGGAGGCCGCTAGGAGGGCCTACGAGCAGACCGCTCCCTGCCCCTCGGGGCCGGCCGGGGAGGTGGTTGAGAGTGTCGGGCAGGCCGCTAGTGGTTGAGCCTGAGACGTTCTTCGTCGCCCCCCTGAGCAGGCCAGCTCCGGGGAGCGTCGGTAAGACGGGTACCTGGCGGACCGCGAGGCCCGTGGTTAACCTTGACAAGTGCACCGGGTGCATGTTGTGCTGGCTTTACTGCCCGGAGAACACTATTTTCAAGACCAGCGATGGGAAGGTGGGGATAGACTACGAGTATTGTAAGGGTTGCGGTGTGTGCGCTAACGTGTGCCCCTTCAGGGCGATAGACATGGTTGAGGAGGGGTGACTGGGCGGTGCCGGTTATGGGTCTCACGGGCAACTATGCTGTGGCCCACGCGGTCCGGCTCGCGAGGGTGCAGGTTGTTAGTGCTTACCCTATAACGCCTCAGACCACTATTGTGGAGAAGATCAGCGAGATGATCGAGAAGGGCGAGATGAATGCTAGGATTGTTAGGGTTGAGAGCGAGCACAGTGCTCTGGCCACGGTTTTCGGGGCAGCAAGCGCGGGGGCTAGGGCTTTCACCGCTACCTCCAGCCATGGCCTGCTCTACATGCACGAGGTGGTCTGGTGGGCGGCCGGTGCCAGGGTGCCCCTTGTGATGGCTGTTGTGACCAGGGCTATAGGGCCGCCGTGGAACATTCACGTTGACCACCAGGACATACTGGACCAGAGGGACTCGGGCTGGATCATAAGCGTGGCCCAGGAG
>JALSQL010000052.1 GCA_026985435.1 Acidilobaceae archaeon | reverse complement strand
ATAGTAGGCCGGCCGCGAGGCTCGCCGCCAGGGCCGCGGCTAGCCTGGCGGGTCTGGGGGGCCACCTGAACTCCGCCGGGGCTGAGGCCTCGGCCCTCCTGCGGAGGTGCATCCCCAGCGCCGACAGCGCTAGGGTGGCCGCGAATGCTAGGCCGAGGCCCCTGCTGGTGAGGGTGCCGTAGAGCCACACGCCCGCCGCCGCCCCGAGGGTCGTGGTGGCCTCGAGCACCACGGCGACCCTGAGGTTCACGAGGCCCCTTGAGTAGAGGTAGCGGAGCCCCCCGATGCTGGTGCCCAGTATCGCCACGAGGCTGGCGGGGGAGGCGACCTTAACGTCGACCCCGGCGAGGACCAGTAGGGGCACGATTATCGCCCCGCCCCCTATGCCGAGGAGCGTGGCGGCGAAGCCCGCCCCCGCGCCGAGGGCAAGCGCCAGCGCAGCGGTCTCCACGCCGCCCGTCGCAGTAGCACCCCTCCCAGCCGCTGGCCACTGCTGGGCTACAAAAGGTGGAGGCGCCAGCCCCGGCGCCCCCGGCGGCTGGCCATCCTGAAATACCAGCGTGGCCCCTAGCCGCCGGGTGGGGCTCCTCCCTTGGATGGCTGGCCCGTGATAGCACTAGGGGTCGCGGACGGCGGCGTGCCCGTGTGGGAGGTCGTGGACGGGCCGTTCATGGCCAACGCCTGGGGCACCCGCCGCTACCCCCCGGGCCCTGGGGGGCTCTGGGTTGACAGCGGCGGGTTCCAGATCCTCATGAGGGGCCTGAGGCTGGGGGTTGGGGAGCTGCTCGAGAGGTACCGGGGGGTGGAGGCGGAGTACTACCTCAGCCTCGACGTCCCCCCGGGGCCGGGGAGGCCCTGCGATAGGGGGCTACTCGAGGCAAACATCTCCAACTACGAGGAGCTCCGGTCCCGCGTCGAGTGGGGGGAGGTCGTACCCGTCGTGCACGTGTGCGAGCCCGGCCTGCTGGCGGAGGCGGTCGACTCGTACCGCGAGCTGGGGGCCCGGGTGCTCGCCGTGGGGGGCTCAGTCCCCGGCCTCCTCAACCGGGGGGTCAAGAGGGTCGCCACCCTCGTGGCCCTAGCCGCGGCTAGGAGGCTCTGGAGGGGCCCCCTCCACGTGCTCGGCGCCGGCAGCCCGGTCATGTCGGCTATAGTGGGCGCCCTCGGCGCCGACTCGGCCGACACCACCAGCTGGAGGTCCAAGGCCGCCTACGGGAAGATCATACTCCCCGGGGCCGGGGAGCGCTACGTCGGCGGCAGGAGGATACGCTACGGCCCCCTCTACGCCAAGCCCCGCGAGCTCGAGGCCCTCCAGAGGTTCCTGGAGGCCACGGGGTTCCCGCTCCTCGACGGCCGCGGGCTCGACGGGCTCCTATCCACCTTCCAGGGGA
This sequence comes from Acidilobaceae archaeon, assembly GCA_026985435.1. GTDB lineage: Archaea > Thermoproteota > Thermoprotei_A > Sulfolobales > Acidilobaceae > Calypsonella. The sequence continues at coordinate 1,902 of JALSQL010000052.1, read as the reverse complement.
GGGCCCTCGTGAACGCCTGGGTTCTACGCCACTCCCGCTGGAGGCCCAGGAGGGGCGGCTTCGCCTGGCTCTACCGGGCAGCCCAGCGCGTGGCGGCCATGAGCCTCGACGAGCTAGCCCAGGCCTACGAGCTAGCCTCCACTGGAAGGTGGAGGGAGGCCCTAGGCTCCGCCCCCGCTACCGGGGACTAGCGGGCACCCGCCACCGCCGCCGCGGCGGCCAGCGTAGCGGTACTCCTCGTAGAGCCTCGTGGCGGCCTCGAGGGCCCCCCGGAGCGCCCCCGGCAGCCCCGCCCCCAGGGCGCGCTCGAGGTACTCGCGAGGAGTCTCCGAGGCACCCTTCGGGCCGGCGTAGGGCCTCACAGCCGCCAGGGCGGCTATGTAGCACTCCACAGGCCCCGAGGCCCGCCTGGCCGCCCTGGCCCGGGCCAGCCTCGAGGCGAGGCTGGCGTATAGCATGCGGGCCGCCAGCCTGAGGCGGCCGCCTAGCAGCCCCAAGCGGCCGGCGGAGAGGTACAGCGCCGCGGCCACCCCGGCCAGGGCGGCCGCCCACGGCAGCCAGCGGGGCAGGGCGAGGTGGAGCCCCAGCCTCAGGCTGCTGGCTAGAGGTGAGGGTGGCCTGGCGTTCAGCGAGGGCCTCGGCACCCCCAGGGCGGCCCTGGTTAGGTCTACGCTCAGCCCCAGGCCCCTACCGGCCTCGGCGGTGAGGCCCTGCTCGAGCAGGCCGCTGGCCAGGCTGGATGGGCTGGGGGCCAGCTCGCCCAGTATCTTGTTGAGGTCCGCCGCCACCCGGGGCCCCGCCCCACCCTCCTGGGGGGCCGTCAGGTTGCTGGCGTTGCCAGCGCCGAAGGGCGGGGCGGCGGGGCCCCCTGGTAGCTGGCCTAGGAGGGGGCTGGGGGCGGCTAGGAGCTCGTTGAGGCCCCGGTCTAGGGGTTGGAGGCTCGCTATGTAGCCTGTGAGGTTGGCCGCCGCCTCTAGGAGCTTCATCGTCGTGTTTAACGGCACCGTGTACTTCATGTATATGGTGGCGTTGGCGTAGACCGTCGAGGGCTTCAGTATGTGGCGGGATATTATGTAGGAGGTGTAGCTCCTAGAACTTAGGTAGTCGAGGAGGCCCCCCTGGGCCGGGCGCCACCCGCCCTGGCTGGTGATGGCGAGGGCTGGCATTAGGGACTCCTCGTCGGCCCTGGGGAGCCCCCCAATCGGCTCTAACACGAACACCGCTGTGCCGGGCCACATGCCCACAACCTTGCTACTGTTCAGGTGGGCCTCTAGTATATCCTGCACCGCTAGGAGTACCGCGTAGAGCACCCTAGCGGCGCTGGAGGCCCTCTGGAACGACTCCAGGTCGCCGCGGGCCAGCGCCGTCGAGGCGTCGAGGGAGACCGACGCTATAGTTATATAGTCGAGGTGCACGGCGAGCGACGGAGGGACCACGTTCCCTTCTGGCATCACAAACGCGGGGTAGCCCACGGTAATGTTGCGCACCTCGTAGACCCTGCTGACCGTCTCGCCAAACCTAACATACTCCTGCTCAAGCGTAAACAGGATCTGGTACATAACGAAGGGGTCAAGCCCCCTGCTCTCGTTGTAGGCCCAGGCTAGGAGCCTCGAGGCGTTAGGCTGCGCTCCCTGCTGCTGTGCGCCGGGGAGCGGGGCTATGGCGCTGATTATTAGGTCGGGGAAGGGCTCCGGGGCGGGCCCGCTAGTGTTGAGCCCCACGAGGTAGTAGAGGTACTGGTATATGCCGCTCTCCCTGTACATCTCATCTAGAATCCCGCCGAGCTCCTCAACCATGCTGGCTATGCGGAGGGCGGCCTGGGTGCTGTTGACTATGAACTGCCCCTCGGCGAGGAGGTCTGGCGGGGGGTGGCGTGGCTCCTGGGAGCTGGCAGGGGCGGCT
>JALSQL010000051.1 GCA_026985435.1 Acidilobaceae archaeon | reverse complement strand
GCCAAGACCACGAAGGAGCAGCTAGCCTCGCTCCTCCTAAAGATGAGCGAGGGCATAGCGGGTGAGTTCTACCCCTTCTAGAGCGTTCGCCGCCCACCGAGGCTCTCCGTGATTTCTGACTCCTGATGCCCCGGTGGGTGGTTTACCACGCTTCCCGGCGGGCCCCCACCGCGGTCTGCCGCGGCTCTCGGAGCCCCGCGGTCACCACAACGCGCAGCGGTGGGCCGCCGCACAGGTCATCTAGACCTGAAACAGCCCCGTCAGCCCGGCAGGTAGGATAGCCTGAGCCCCCTCGATGCCTCGTCGAGCAGCCTCCAGTCGCTGAAGCTGAGCCTCCACCCCGCCGCCCCCGCGTTTTCCTCCACCTGCCGGGGGCTCCTGGCGCCGGGTATCGGTATGACGGTGCTGCTGGCTGTTATCAGCCAGTTGAGCGCTACCTGGGCTGGCGTCTTACCGTAGCGCTCGGCCACTGCTTTGATGGCCTCGGCTAGGCGTAGGAGCTGCCTGTAGTTGCTGGGGCGGAAGAGGGGGTCCCTGGCCCTCAGGTCTTGGATGCGCTCGGCCTCCTCGAGGGTGTACTTGCCCAGTATCGCGCCCTTCGCCAGGGGGCTCCAGGCTAGGAGGCTCATACCGTTCTCCTCCGCGTAGGGTAGGTGCTCCTCCTCCGCCATCCTCTCGGCCAGGTTGTAGCGGACCTGGATGACCTCTACGTCGTGGCGGGCTAGGCAGTAGCGCGCCGCCTCCGCGAGCTCGACGGGGTAGTCGCTGAGGCCCAGGTGCCCTATCTTCCCGAGCTCCACGAGCCTCTCGAGGGCCCTCATGTACCTGCACGTGGGGAAGTTGTGCCAGCACGGGGGCCAGTGCACCTGCATGAGGTCGACGCTCTCCAGCCCCAGCCGCTTGAGGCTGGCCTCAACAGCCCTCGGTATGTCGTCCGGGTGGAGGTAGTCCCCGGGGATCTTGGTTGCCACCACGACCTCGTCCCGCCTGGCGCCGAGCTCCCGGAGGGCCCTCCCGAGGAACTCCTCGCTCATACCGCGCCCGTAGACCATCGCGGTGTCGAAGAGGTTCACCCCGACCTCGAGGGCCCTGGCTACCACGGCCTTGGCGTCCTCGTACCTCGTCACCCCCCACGCATCGCTGAACTGCCAGGTGCCCAGGCCAACCCTGGAGACCCTGAGCCCCGTCTTGCCCAGGCTCGTGTACTCCAGCTCGGTCACCCCCGCCGCGGGGCTGGAAGCCCGTATTAATGCGGGTGTCAATATATCGCTCCCAGCTACTATAGGGTGTGCACCCTTATTAGAGGCCCCCCGGCCCGGCGGGCACCCGGCGGGTGCGGGGTTGGCGGCTGCGAGGTACGGGCCGCTCTGGGGCGGCTACTACTACACGCTGGCACTCCTGAGGCTACCCTGCGACGCCCCGGCCGCCGCGGCGATGCTCGAGGACCTGGCGTCGAGGCAGAGGCTCGCGCTGGCGGTGGTGGGGGTGTTCATGGCGGTCTTCATCGGCGTGGCCGCGATGGTGCTCTCAGCCTTCGCCAGCGCACCCGTCCCGGGGCCCTTCGGCGGCTTCGCCATGGTAGCGGCGGGGATGGTCGCCATAGCGCTGGCGGTGGCTGGCCTAACAGCTGCGGCCGCGCTGCGGAGGTACAGGGAGCTCCGGGGGGCCGCGGCGGCGATAGCGAGCGGGCTAATGGGGAGGGAGGAGTACTGCGAGAAAACGGTGCTGGAGGTGCTGTACACCTACAGGGCGCGGGCCTCCGCTAGGGCGTGGACGCCGGGTCGCCCTCCACCACTTCAACCCTCCTGATCTTCTTGTAGAACGCCACCCTGCTGTTGACGTACTCCATGAGGTCCTCCGGGGTTACCCTGCCCCGGTACTCCGGCCTGAGCCTCACCCTCGCCACGGGTATCTGGCCGTGCTCCGGGTGGGGCTCCCCGTACACGTACGCCTTCTCGACGGCGGGGTGCCTCTCAAGTATTATCTCGAGGTCGCGGGGGAATATCGGGTAGGCCTTGTACTTTATCATCCTCTTCCTCACCCCCCGGAAGTAGAGGAGGCCCCTCTCATCCATCACCATCAGGTCGCCGGTCCTAACCCAGCCGTCGGCGAACGCCCTCCGGGTCTCCTCGGGGTCCTCGTAGCCCTTCATCACCCACGGCGCCCTGACCAGCAGCTCGCCAACCTCGCCGACGCCCCTCTCCGAGTGGGGGTCCTCGGGGTCCACGATCTTCGCGTCAACGTCTGGTAGGGGTATGCCGACCGTCGCCTCGACGTCAGCCAGGTGGCGGGGCTGGAATGTTACGACCCACGTCTCGGTCATCCCGTACAGCTGGACGAGCGGCGCCCCCAGGACCTCCCGGTACTCCCTCTGCACCTCCGGCTTCAGGGGTGCCCCGCCGGAGACTCCTATGCTGAGTCTCAGGCCCTCCGGCCTCCACGCCCTGGCCTCGGCTAGGAGGCTCTCGTGCATCATGGGGGCCCCGGATAGGTAGTTGACGCCCCACGCAGCCATCGCTGCTAGGGCTGCGCGCGGCCTCCACCTCCTCATCAGTACCGCCGTGCCGCCGTAGTATAGGGCCGGGAGTATGCCGGCCTGGAGGCCGAGCACGTGGGTCAGGGGTGCGACGACCAGCGAGACCGGGGGCTCGCCAAGCTGGAGCATCGCGGTGTACGCTATAGTCGAGGCTAGGGGGCCCATGTGGGTGTGGAGGGTCTGCATGGTGCGCCCGGCTATGCCCGAGTAGTACATCACCGTGCTGACGTCCTCGCCCGGCCTGAGGGCTGGCTCCCTCCACTCACGCTCGAGCCCGGCCAGGCCGCCCAGGTCGGAGGCCCCGGGGCCCCCGCCGCGCCCCTCATAGTAGCCCGTGAGCACGAGCGCCTCCTCGACGCCGCTCGCCGCCAGGGTGGCGCGCTCCCTCTCGTAGAACTCCGGGGAGACCACGGCGAGCCGTATGCCCCTCCCCTCCAGCTGGAAGCGGAGGTCCTCGCTCGTGGTGAGGGGGTCCACGAGGACGGCCTGGGCGCCGCTCATCCAGACCCCCAGGAGGCCCGCCACCGCCTCGGGCGTGTTGAAGGCGCTGTAGAGCACCTGCACGCCCGGCCCGGCGCCCCGCCCCTGCAGCCAGGAGGCCACCCTCTTGGCGAGCGCCTCTAGCTTGGAGTACTCCAGGCAGGAGCCGGTCTCCGCCTGGGCTACGGCGCACCTCCCCGGGTGGCCGCGGGCGCTCTCGAGGAACGGGGCGTAGGCGGGCTCCTCGGGGTACTCGATGCTCTGGGGGACGCCCTCGGGCCACACGCTCAGCCAGGGCTTCAACGCTCCCACCCCGCAGATCCCAGCGGCAAACCCGGGATATACTACGAGAAAGGGGGGGAGGG
>JALSQL010000050.1 GCA_026985435.1 Acidilobaceae archaeon | reverse complement strand
GCGGGCCGCTCGACAGAAAACATAAAAACACACCACCCACACTCCGACAGCCAAAAACGAAAAACCCAATAAAAGCTGTTCTTGCGTGGTTGTGGATGTAGGGTATTGATGTTGTCTATTTTGAGATTGTATGTAGTGCCCTAGAGCTGGGAGGATACTCCTTTTGGGGTTAAGGTGGGATGGGCTAGTGGGATTGACGGGTGTGATGAGGGTGGTGGACCGGCCGGGATTTGAACCCGGGACCTCCGCCGTGCGAGGGCGGCGCTCTTCCAGGCTGAGCTACCGGCCCGCCGACTTCCCGGCCTCGCTGGGGGTGGTGGGTGTGGGGGTTTATTTCTCACGCGCTGCTGGGGGGCGGTATGCTATTATTCCTGTGGCCCCCACGTGTCTCCGGTGAGCGTTGGCCGTGGCTGGCCGGCCTAGGGTGCCGGTGAGGCTTGTATCCTGGGATGACGTGGTTGAGTGGTCCCGGGGTCTCGCGAGGCGGGTTGAGGAGAGTGGGTGGAGGCCTGATCTGGTTGTCGCCGTGGCTAGGGGTGGCTTCGTTCCGGCTAGGCTTCTCTGCGATTTCCTCGATGTAACCAACCTCCTGAGCGTTCAGAGCCAGCACTGGGTTGAGGCTGCGAGGGCTGCTGAGAGGGCTATACTGAAGTTCCCGTATACCGTCGACGCTAGCGGTCTCAACGTCCTTGTGGTTGACGATATTGTAGATACTGGTGAGACGCTGGCGCTGGCCAGGGACTTCATAGCGCGCGAGTGGAAGCCCAGGGAGGTCCGCATAGCGGCACTCCAGTGGATAAGCAGCGTGGCCAAGGTTAGGCCCGACTACTACTACCTAGAGGTTAGAGAGTGGGTCTGGTTCCAGTACCCCTGGACGCGCCTGGAGGACCTCCAGCAGTTCATACTCCGGGTCCTACGCGAGGACGAGAAGCTGGCTGGCAGGGTGGTGGGCGAGGAGGAGCTCCGCTCGGTGTTCGTAGAGTGGTACGGCGTGCGGCCAGAGGACTTCGGGTGGTACTGGGGCGAGGCGCTCGAGAGGCTCGTGAGGAGGGGGGACCTGGAGCGTACCCCCCAGGGTTACCGGCTCGCCTCGGGCCGGAGGGGCTAAACCCTGAAGCCGGCGTCCCTCAGGCGGCGTAGTATGACTGGCTCGTCGTCGAACTCCGAGGCCGCCTCTTTTATTGCCTTCAGGTTTAAGTGAAGCTTGCCCTTCGAGGCTAGGCTCGCTATCTCCCTTAGGCGCTCGATGTCCTTCTCCCTGCCAGCGTTGGCCTTAAGAACTATATGGTCCTCGAGCCTCACAACCTTGGCTCTAGCACCGCCCACGCTGGCCCTCCTCGCCCTCTCCACCATCGAGGGTGGCACGTAGAAGTCGAACATGTTATCGTAGAACTCAACCGGCACCTCAACGTCCCCCACGCGGACGAGTATCATGGGGGTCCCGAGCCACGTCTGGCCCAGAACCCACCCCCTCCTCTCGGCTACCTCCCTATACTTCTCCTCCTCCACCAGCACGTCCGGCTCCTCGGCGTAGACGTCCACGTCGTCCCCCAGGTCCCTGCTGCCCAGGGCCAGCTCCACAACCGTGCCCCCGATGATCGTGAACCTGAACCCCTCGCCAGCCAGCTCCTTCACGACCCTGCCAACGATAGACGCGGACACCATGACGCGCCCACCACCGCCCGCGCCGCCCCCCGAGGGCTAAAATAGCTCGAGAACCGCCCGGGTGACCATAAGGATTATAGCACCCGCCCGGGGAGACGCGGGTCTGGAGAGGGGCCGGGGTGGCCGAGCGGTCCAAGGCGGCGGGCTGCAGTGGCCCGGAGGGCGGGGCCCATCGCGGAGACCCGTTAGTTCCCGGGTTCGAATCCCGGCCCCGGCTCCACGCTAACCCCTAGCGAGGGGGCGCCGCGGTAGTATAGCCCGGCCCAGTATGCGGGCCTTTCGAGCCCGTGACCCGGGTTCAAATCCCGGCCGCGGCACCACATGCCCCCAGCGCGCGGCCCTGCTAGCGGGAGCCGCATCTAGCGTACCTTAGCCAGTCCACCCTGGCGGCGCTGCGTAGGAGTATCGTGGCGTAGGCGCCCGCTGGTAGGACTGTGCAAACCCTGATGGCGCCTGTGGGTGTGGGCCTGCACCTGAGGGAGCATACCGGGTATGCTAGCGGCCTCAGGCTACTCCTCGCTGGCAGGCCTGCCCAGAGGGTGGGTGGGGCGCCCTCGGCCTCCATGGTCCTCCGGAGGGCCCTCGCCCAGGTGGTCCTGGCTGACGCCAGCCTTCCCGAGGGTAGCCTGGCCGCTGGCGCTTTCACCGGCCCGTGGGGGCAGTGGAGCGTTGTCCAGTGCTCCGCTAGCTCCCGGGGTGTGTGGCCCGAGCGTAGGAGGCGCGATAGGGTCTTGTTGAAGAGGTAGGCTTGGAGCGCTTCAATGTGGAGCCTGGCGGGGCCCGGGGCCCCCGCAGCCGTCGGCGAGGCCCGGGAGGCCGCGGCCTCTATTGCGGCCCTCTCGTAGCTGCCCGGCGGCCTCGCCTCCTCCAGGGGGTACCTGAGCTTGTACTCTCGAACGAGCCCGCCGAGGCTGCCGGCCACCCTGAGGAGGCCCGTGTAGTGGGTGTTGGGCCTCTCGACGCCGAACCTCTGGGGGCCGTAGAAGCCAGGTATCCACCTCGCCCCCTCGAGGCGCCTGCAGAGCCCAGCCGGGTCCCCCGTGTAGCTAACGTCTAGGCTGAAGATGTTGAAACCGTGCCCGCCCGGCCTGGGGGGCTCCCGCAGGCGCCCGGCGAGCCACGCGCTCAGGCGGCCATGCTCCAGGCGCCCCGGCGTCCTCTCCGGGCTCCTGACGGCTATGTACTGGTATGCGGTGGAGCACGCGTCCTTGAGGCCCTGGAGCCTGTAGCCCCTCGCCCCCAGGAGCCTGGCTAGGAGGCGCCCGGCCGCCCTGGAGTCCATGTTGACCCTCCTGACCAGGTAGACGGCCCAGCCGCCCTCCCCGGAGAGGCCCTGGGGCCTCGGCTCCGCCACCCTGAAGCCATGGGGCCTCTCGATCCAGGCTATCCCAGGCCCGCCGCGGGGGAGCCCCCCGTCTAGCCCCCAGAGGGCCTCGAGCGCGTCTAGGAGGGGGTCCAAGGCGCCCACCCGGCTAGTAGAGGCGTAGCCTCCCCGTGACCCTGTCCACTAGCTGCTCTGGCGCGGGGCCGACGGCCACCGCCGTCTTCGTGCCCGGCGGCAGCTGTGTTAGGCCTGCATCCGCTATGAGGCTGGCTGGCAGTCCTAGGGTCTGCGCTTGGGTGTAGACGGCCAGCAGCTCCCCCTCGCCCTCAACCCTGAGTACGACCTTCTTCTGGCCGCTGGCCCTCCAGGCCTTCAGCCAGCCCAGCCAGGGCTCCCTCCCGCTGTCGAGGATCCTGAAGACGGCCTCGCAGCTAGCGTGGGCCGCCTGGGCCGCCGCCTTGCCGGGCCCCATCCTGAGGTCTCTCCTCACCACTATCGCCTGCTTGTAGCCCGCCACCCCCGCGCCCCCGCTGGTGGAAGGCTCCCGCCTACGGCTCTAGTATGTCGGGGGTTCTGGGGTAGAGGGCGGCCTCGTGTATCCTCTCCAGCCGGAGGAGCGTCTGAAGCAGCCTCTCGACCCCCATGCCGAAGCCCCCGTGAGGCGGGAACCCGTACTCGAACATCTCGAGGTACCAGCCGAAGCTCTCCGGGTTGAGCCCCATAGCCTCCATCCTCGCCCTCAGCCTGTCGGGCTCGTGCTCCCTGAGGCCGCCGCTGCTCCACTCCACCCCGTAGCGGCCGGGGCCCATCATGTCTATCCTGTGGGCTATCCTCGGGTCCTCCCTGTCCACCATGTAGTAGAACGCCGTCACGCTCGCGGGGAACTCCGGTATGAAGAAGGGCCTATCGAACTCCTCCACTAGGGCCCTCTCCTCGTCCGCCCCGAAGTCGTCGCCCCACTCTATCTCGAAGCCCTTCCTCCTAAGCGTCTCTAGGGCCTCATCGTAGCTTATCACGTCGTAGCCGCTCCAGGGCTCCAGGTCGGCTACCCCGAGTATCTCCAGGTCCCTCTCGTTCTCCTCGAGTATCCTCTCTACTACACTGTTCACCAGCCTGAACTGGAGGTCCATCAGGTCCCTCTTCGTCACCAGCGCTGCCTCCACGTCTATCTGCCAGAACTCGGTGAGGTGCTTCCTGGTCCTGCTCTTCTCGGCCCGGAAGCTGGGAGCTATGCTGAACACCCTCCCGAACGCGGGGACCGCGCTCTGCTTGTAGAGCTGCGAGCTCTGGGCCAGGAAGGCCCTCCTGCCGAAGTAGTCGACGGGGAAGAGCTCTGCCCCGCCCTCCGTGGCGGTCGCTATTATTATTGGGAAGGTCAGCTCCACGAATCCCTCCCTCCTCAGGAACTCCCTCGCGGCGGCCATCAGGGTGCTCCTAACCCTGAATATCGCCTTCACTCTAGGCCTCCTGATGTCGAGGTACCTGTACCTCAGCCTGGTGGGCCACTCGGCCTCGACCTTCCCGTAGAGGTCTATGGGCGTGGGCTTGCTGGGGGCCACCACGGCTATCCTCTCGGGCAGTATCTCCCGGCCCAGCCTGGCTATCTTGCTCTCGACCATCACCCCGTCGACCCTTATGAGGTACTCTCTGCCGATCTCCTCGATGGCCCTCCAGACCTCCTCGGGTGCCACCCCCTTCTTTATCGTGACCTGCTCCTCCCCGTCGAACGTCCTGATGGTTATGAAGGCTATCTTACCCTTGACCCTGACCGCCTCCACGTGGCCGTATACTGTTACCCTCCTCCCCCCGCTAGCCTGCAAGCCTCCCACCACGCTCTGGCCGCGGCGGGGAAGCGCCTAGCGATTAAAAGAGGCCCCGCCCCGGGGGGCTCCCGGGTGTGGCGGGGTGATACACGAGCTAACCCGCCCCGAGGGTGTCAGGGCGCAGGTGGGCGTCATCGGGGGCTCGGGCCTCTACGACCCCGGCATAGTCGAGGACCCCGTCGAGGTCCGTGTCAGCACGCCCTACGGGAGGCCGAGCGACTTCATAACCGTTGGGAGCGTCGGCGGCGTGAGGGTCGCATTCCTGCCCCGCCACGGGAGGGGCCACACGCTCCCCCCGCATAGGATAAACTACCGGGCCAACATCTGGGCTCTCAGGGCCCTGGGCGTCAGGTGGGTTATCAGCGTCTCCGCCGTGGGCAGCCTGAGGGAGGACTACAGGCCCGGCGACTTCGTGGTCCCAGACCAGTTCATAGACATGACTAAGGGGAGGCAGTACACCTTCTACGACGGCCCGGTCACGGTGCACGTCAGCATGGCCGACCCCTTCTGCGAGGACCTTCGAGCGAGGCTCGTCGACGCCGCCAGGCGGCTCGGCTACCCGGTCCACGAGCGGGGCACGTACGTGTGCATCGAGGGCCCCAGGTTCTCGACGAGGGCCGAGAGTAGGGTGTGGAGGGAGGTATTCGGGGCCGACATCATAGGGATGACCCTGGTGCCCGAGGTCAACCTGGCCTGCGAGGCGGAGCTCTGCTACGCCACCCTCGCCATGGTGACCGACTACGACGTCTGGGCCGAGAGGCCGGTGACGGCCGGGGAGGTCGAGAGGATCATGAGGGAGAACGTCGAGCGCGCCCGGAGGATACTATACGAGGTCATACCCAAGCTAGCCGGCGACCCCGACCCGGCTAGGTGCAGCTGCTGCAGGGCCCTCAGCCATGCCGTCGTCTAGCAGCGTGGGGCAGGCGGCGCGGGAGGCCCTCTCCACGGCCCGGCGCCTCCCGGCGCCGCCCCTCCGCGGCGCCAGCGAGGTAGTGGTGGCCGCGTGCCCCGGCGGGGAGGCGCCGGCCTCCACTCTCTACCTCGCGCTCCGCCACGCTGGCGTGCGCGCGGTGAGGGCTGGCTGCGTGGAGGCCGCGGTCCACATACTGCCGTACACGGAGGGTGGGGAGGTTGTCGTGGCCTTCACGGGCGGCGGTAGGGACTCCCACCTGATGCACCTAGCCAACGCCGCCTCGGCGCTCGGGGTCGCCCTGCACGCCTACGGCCCCCCGCTGCACCCGGCCTACGCCGACCAGTACGCGGAGCTGGGGGGCGAGTACCAGGTCGTGGGGGGCGACCACCTCCTAGCGCTTATGGTGGCGGCGATACTCTGGGCGCCCAAGCCCTGGGGGCCGAGGGCCAGCAGGATCGGGGAGGAGCTCGAGGCCCTACCCGGCTCTGGCGAGTGGCTAGAGTCCACCCTGCCGGAGCTGCTCCACGCGGTAGCCCGGGGGGTGGAGGTCGCAGCATACACCCCCAGCACCGAGGCTGGGGCCATGTACCTGCTCGCCCGCGGCGCCGCCCAGAGCGTTGCACCCCTGCACCTCGCGCCCACCATGAGGGGGCGGAGGGTCCTAGCGGTCTACACTAGCGTCGAGGAGCACGCCTACAGGCAGGCTATACTAGCGGCCAAGCTGAGGGGCGCCGACGTAGCCGAGGCGAGGCTCAACACCGAGCCCCTCACCGCTTCGATCTACATCGCACTCGCCGCCCACGCGCGGCCACCATAGGGCGCCCGCTTTTCCGGTAGTACGGCCCTGCGTGTATGCGGGCGCTGGGGGTGGTTCCTTGCCTAGCGGGGATCTGCTCAACCGGCTCGTTGACGTCGTGTTCGAGACTATGCGAGACTGCCTGAAGCTCGAGAAGGGCGACAGCACGCTTATCGTATCCGACAGAGGGTCCGCCGACGTCGCGCTCGTAATCTCCACGGCGGCTAGGAGGCTCGGCGTAGAGCCATTCATAGTCAACATCGACTCGCTCGGAAGGCCCCTGAGGGCGCTGCCCGCCTCGATAGAGTCGCTCGTGGAGGATATAGCCCCCTCCTACACATTCTACGTTGCGGGCACGCTGAGGGGGGAGGGCCCCTTCCGGGCGGCCCTCATAGAGAAGGCTCTATCGGTGGGCGCTGGCCACGTCCACATGCCGAAGGTTACCCTCGGCATATTGGGGAGGCTTGCCGGCTGCCGGGAGACAGCTGAGATAATCTCTAGGCTCCACGATGTACTCTCAAGCTCCCGGGAGCTGCACGTGACTAGCCGGGGCGGCTCCGATGTCGTCGTGGAGGTCGGACGCTACAGGTGGAGGGCTAACACGGGCATAATAGGCCGGGGGGAGTGGGATAACTGGCCGCCCGGGGAGGTCTTCACCACACCCTATAGGGTGGACGGGAGGCTCGTGGTTGACGGAGTCCTCGGCGACTATTTTAGCGTGAAGTATGGGCTCCTGCCCGAGCCTGTCGTTGTCGAGTTCGAGGACTCTATGGTCGCCGATGTTCGAGGGGGCCCCATAGCCAAAGAGTTCTACGACTACATCTCGGGGGCTGGGGAGTGCGGCCTAAGGGCTGGCGAGGTCGGCATAGGCGGTAACCCCCACATCAAAGAGCCGATCGGGAACATGCTGCATGACGAGAAGATGCCGGGGGCCCACATCGCGGTCGGAGACCCCCTGGGCTCGGCTACAGGCGCTGGCTGGAGGTGCAGTGTCCACGTCGACATGCTACCCCTATACTCCAATGTCAGCGCCGACGGTAGGAGTATAATCAGGGAGGGCGTCCTACTCTCCTCTTCTTCTTAAACGAGCAGGGGTCCGTGATCGCGCTGTGCACCCGGGGTCTCCCTGTCGAGGCTAGCCTACGGCGTGCTACACCGCTACGGCGGGTGCCGCACTCGGACGGTATCGCCATCTGCGGGGCTGGTGCGGGGGCCGGGATTCGAACCCGGGATGGCCTACGCCAACGGGTCTTGAGCCCGCCCCCTTGGGCCGCTCGGGCACCCCCGCGCGCCCTCCCCCGTGGGTACGTATCGGGTGTCTGGGAGGGTTTAATGCCGCCGCGGGCCCCGGGCTGTTGGTGGCGTGGTGTGCCCCTCTACCCGCCTTTGGGTGACGTGCCGGAGGGCCTGCGCGCTCTTCTCGTGGAGGAGTTGCCCCGGGTGGCTGGCGACATTGACAGGCTCAATGCCGTCCCCGACGGTTTCCTGGCCAGGCTGGAGTCTGAGGGGGCCTTCACGCTCTCTAGCGTGGGGGGCCTGCTCGAGGCCGTGAGGCTGGCCAGCCGCTCCTCGCCCGCTGTGGGGCATGTAATCCTGATCCACGGTATGGCGTGGAGGCTGCTCGAGGGCCGCGTGGGCGGCCGGGGCGTCGCTGCTGTGAGCATAACGGAGCCGGGCGGTGGGAGTGACGTGCTCGGCAACCTCGAGACGAGGGCCGAGCCCGGCGATGGCGGGTGGAGGGTTAGCGGCGTCAAGGTCTTCACCAGCAACGCCCTCTACGCCCGCTACTTCCTGGTGCTGGCGGCCGCCCCCGAGGGGCCCACCCTGTACGCAGTTGAGAGGGGTGGGCGGGTCAGGGTTGAGGCCATGGACCTAACCACCCTCCGCGGGGCGGGCGTTGGGAGGGTGGAGTACCTGTCGGCCCCCGCGGTGAGGGTTGGGGAGCCCGGTAGGGGCCTGAGGGAGGCCCTGGAGGGGATAAACCTCGGCAGGCTCGGCTACGCCGCCATAGCCCTGGGCATAGCCGAGGGCGCCCTCTCCGCCGCCCTGGAGAGGATGAGGACCCACAGGGTGTTCGGGAGGCCCCTCGGGGAGTATCAGGGGGTCCGCTGGATGGTAGCGGAGACGGCCGCCGAGGCCTCGGCGCTCGCCGCGCTGGTCGCGCACGCTGCCAGGGCCGCCGAGGGTGCGGGGGGCAGGGTTGACCCGCTCGCCGCCGCTGAGGCTAAGGTTCTAGGCGCCAGGGTGGCGCAGAGGGCCTCCTGGCTGGCCACGCAGCTCATGGGGGGCCGGGGGCTGGCCCGGTGGAGCCTCACCGAGAGGCTGTCGAGGGACTCGAGGGTGCTCGACATAGGCGAGGGCGCCCGGGAGGTTCTCCTGGACTTCATAGGGTCGAGGCTCCTCAAGTCGGGCCTCTAGACGCCCCGTACCGGGCCCTATAAGACCCGGCCCCGGCGCCCTCCGGGCGGGTGGTTAGCTCTGGATTTGAGGCTTGTAGCCGCCGTTGTTGTGGTGGCAGCGGTGGCCGCGGCTGGGGCGCTGGCCTACGGCCGCCTAGCCGGCGGTGGCCCCGCCTCCACAGCCACGAGCGCCCCGCCGGCTAGGCGGCTCGCGCTGCCCCTGCATGGGGGCGACTCTTTCACCCTCAACATAACCTCCAGGGTTGTGAGCGTGGTAAACGGCACCAGTAACACTACAGTCGACAGCGTCGAGGAGAACCTTACCGTCCTGGGCTTCTCCTCCGACTTCATGGTTGAGGCGAGGCTCGTCCAGGGCAACAAGAGCAACACCGCCCCTGTCCCCTACGGCGCCCTCGCGCTGCCCGTTGGCGGGGCCGGGAATGGGAGCCTCTACCTCCCCCTGCTGGCGCCGCAGCCGCTCTCAGCGCTCTGCGTTGAGGTCCACCTCTCGGGGAGGGAGGGCGGCCTCCTCGCCTACAGCGGCGGGGCCTCCATGCCCGGGTACAGGTACAGCTACGTTGGCTACTACAACGCCTCCACCGGGGTGCTCGAGCGCGCCAACATAACCCTTGAGATCCCCTGGGCCAACCTCACCATCTCGTATCTGGTGGACGTGGTATCCTACACCCCCAACTCCACGGCCAGCCGGCTGGAGAGGACCCTGGAGGGGGGCTCCTTCTGCTCCCAGCTCGCCTCGAGCGACCTGAGGCTCGCGGGCGACGGGTTCTACAGGGTCGAGGGCGGGGTGCCGCAGCCCGTGAGCCCCGGCGAGGCTAGGGGGGCCCTCTCCGGCCCCGCTGTCTTCGTGGTGCTAAACAAGTTCTGCCCCCACTGCCAGAGGTTCTGGCCCAACCTCCTCGAGGCGTCTAGGAGGCTCGACGTCCCTGTGTACGCTATAGTCTTCAGCGGCGGGACCGGCTTCGCCAACCCCGACATCGGCGGCTTCGTGTACAACCTAACCAGGGCCGCCGACGTCCCGCCGAGCAGGCTGGGCACCCCGGCGTTCTTCATAGTCTCCAGCGGTGGGAGGGTGTCGTACGCCAGCGGCGAGATGAGCGCCGAGCGCTTCGTGGCACTCGTGAGGGACGCCATCGGCTCCTCCGGGTAGCCCACCCCGCGGGGCTCCCCATTTTTGGCCCCGGAGGCCAGCCTGCGCGGGGGGCGGGGGTGACTGGGCCCCTGCCCTTCGCGGGCCCCGGAGCCCCCGAGTGGGGGGATGAGGTTGTGGTCCTCCGCGACCCGCCCCCTAGTCCCCCATTCTAGCGACGTGCAGCGCTAGCAGCAAGGCGAGCAGGAGCGTGGCGAGCCTCTGGCCGTGCACCAGCCTCGCCATCCTCCTCTTGTCCCCGCGCGAGAGCCAGAGGAGGAGCCCCGTGGCGGCCGTGTAGGCGACCATACCAGCCAGGGCGTACTCGACCGGCCCAGCCCTCGCCCTCAGGGCGTAGCCGTGGGCAAGCCCGGCGGCCGCTGAGACCCCGTTGACCAGCGCGTGGGCCTCCACTATCCTCGGGTACAGCCTCGGCGGGGGCCGTAGCCCCGCCCGCGCGAGCCTCGGGTATGCCTCCCTAGCCAGCACCAGCGCCAGCGTCGCCGCCGCGCCACCCCACGCGGCGGCGGCCCCCAGACCGCCAGCTAGCCCAGCCTCCTCGCCGTACTCCTCATCGTACTCGTCATCCTCGCTGGCCTGGGCGGGCCATGCTAGGGGTAGTACGGCCAGGAGCGCTATGACAGCCAGCGCCACCGCCACCCTCGCGGTGAGACCCAAGCATCAACACCGCTGGCGGGGCTCCTGCTGGGGCGTGAAAAAGCTTGCCTGGCCCCCGCGCGGCCTTCGGCGGCCCGCCGGGGGTGGGGGGTGGCTAGAAGCTCCTGTCCCTCTGGTAGCCGCCGTAGCCTCCCCGCCGGCCCCGGCTCCAGCCGCCCTGCCTGCGGGGCCTCCAGGTTGACTGGGCCTTGGGGGTCTCCTCGGGGACCTCCTCGGGCTTCGCCACCTGGTCGTCGTCTATCCTCTCGATCTCGCCCCTGTAGCCGACGTTCAGCTGCACCTCGCCCCTGTAGCTCGTGGTCCAGGCGCCGCGTATCTCGACGGCCTCCCCCTCCTCCAGGCTGCCAGCGTGGCGGCCCCAGAGGGTTAGCCTCACCCTCCCGGTCTCGTCGCCCACGACCGCCTCGCTGAGGGTCCTGGGGCCCTTGCGGGTCTGCACGGTCTTCGTCTCCCCGACCTCGAGGACGCGCACGCGGACGGTTACCTCGTCCTCCCCCTCGCGGAGCTGGGATACCTTCTTCTCCTCCAATCCTTCCACACTCTACGCCACTCGCCCCGCGCGCTCCCGGGGATGGGGCGTGCGGGGCTTACGGGCCCCCAGCCGGGGTGAGGGGGTTAAATGCGCGCCTCCCCCCTCGCCCGCCCAGCCCGG
The DNA here is from genome assembly GCA_026985435.1 of Acidilobaceae archaeon. GTDB lineage: Archaea > Thermoproteota > Thermoprotei_A > Sulfolobales > Acidilobaceae > Calypsonella. The sequence goes on along the minus strand of JALSQL010000050.1, from coordinate 1,701 downwards.
GCCTGAGGGGGCCACGGGGGGACGCCCGGCTGGGGGTAGGGGTACGCGGGCGCCTGCGGGTAGGGGGCCGCCAGCTGCTGGGGCGGCGGGGGGTACGCCTGCTGGCCCCACCCAGCCCCCGGGGGCGGCTGCTGGGGGTGGTAGTAGCCCGGCTGGCCCCCGGGGGGCGCGAAGGCCCTCTCGTACTCGCGCCTCACATCCTCCCAGGCCAGGTGGAGGTAGAGCTGGGTGACCTTGACGTCGCTGTGGCCGAGGAGCCTCTGGAGCGCCGCCAGGCTGACACCCCTGCGGAGGGCCTCGGTGGCGAACGTGTGCCTGAGGACGTGCGGCCTCACCCTCGACGGGTCCACCCCCGCCCTCGCCGCGAGCGTCTTGAGCCTCTTGTAGAGCGCCTGGTAGCTTATCGGCACCAGCCTATCGCCAGGCCCCAGGCGCCTCTCCCGGATCCACAGCCTGAGCACGGCCCTCGTGAGGGGGCCCAGGGGGACGCGCCTCTCCTTCCCGTACTTGCCCCTAACCAGGGCCTCCCCAGCCTCGAGGTCGACGTCGCCCACCCGGAGGCCGAGGAGCTCCCTAGCCCTAAGCCCCGACTCGGCGAGGAACGCCACTATCAGCGCGTCCAGGAGGTCCCTCGACGCCTCCAGCAGCGCCTCCACCTCGCCCCAGCGGAGGGCACCGCTGAACCCCCTCCTCGGCCGGGGCGCCGCTGGCAGCCCCCGGGCGACCCCGAGCCACTCGAGGAACCTCCGGACGTACACGCTGTAATAGTGGACGGTAGCCTCCCACCCCCCACCCCGCGGCCTCCGCGGCCCCCGCCCCCTCAGCCAGCGGAGCCACCCGACATACTCCGAGACCCCGAGCCCGCCCGCGGGCCTCGACTCCCCCACGTACTCCACGAAGCTCCTCAGGGCGGCCCGGTAGGCCCTCAGGGTGGAGGCGCTAGCGCCCGCGGCCTCCAACGCCGCCAGGAAGGCGTCGACAGCCTCGCCCACAGGCCGCCCCACCAGCCCCCCCGGCGGGGGGGCTAGCGGCAGGCTCCTACCCCCGCCACCCGCCACCAGCAGCACCCCCAACCTTGGGGGTGCGCGGCCACACGCTAGCACCGCCAGCCCCGGGGGTACACCGGTAACACCAGCCAGGCGACGGGCGGGGAGAGGGGCAGGAGGAGCTTCAGCCCCCCGGGCGCCGCCACAGGCTGAGGCCCAGAGGAGACCCTGCGCCGCCAGCGCTCCCCACGGGAGTCTCGCCCGCGCCCGCCCGCCGGGGGTGCGGCGGTAAGCGCAACCAGAGCCCCCAGGCGTGGGACCCACTGCGGGGCGCGCCGTTATACACGTGCACCCCGCCCCCAGGTGGAAGCCCCTGCGGCCTCGGGCGATTGGGAGCGGCGGGCTGAACGCCTCGGGGGCGGAGCCCCCTCGGCGCTTACACCCCCGCCCCATCAACCCCGTCTTCTACGGGAGCCCTCGTCGCCCCCCGGGCAGAGCCCGGGTGGGCGAGCGGCCGCCTCTTTTCGGGGTGGGGTTCCCGCTTAGATGCTTTCAGCGGTTACCCCTTACGGCTTAGCTGCCCGGCGTTGCCCTGGAGGACAACCGGTACACCAGAGGCCGCGGCGCCCCGTTCCTCTCGTACTAGGGGCACCTTCCCCTCAGGCGGCCAACACCCCCCGCGGGTAGAGACCGACCTGTCTCACGACGGTCTGAA
>JALSQL010000049.1 GCA_026985435.1 Acidilobaceae archaeon | reverse complement strand
ACTCGAGTTGAAAATAAGCAAGACTAAGAGTCAATACTGCCCTGGCCCGGCCCTCCGGCGTGTGTTGAAAATAAGCAAGACTAAGAGCGACATCTGCCACCGTGTAACCTTTTATCTCGCCTTCAAGTTGAAAATAAGCAAGACTAAGAGCGCCGCGTCAAACGAGCCTGACGGGTGGAGCGATTGTTGAAAATAAGCAAGACTAAGAGCTGTCAGGCTCCATCCACACCAGTATCTCCCCCGGTTGAAAATAAGCAAGACTAAGAGTATGCGTAATTCCCCGTCCAGCTGCCATATGGCTGCCCTAGGTTGAAAATAAGCAAGACTAAGAGTATAGCCGTCCTCTGTAAATTCTATCGCATGTTGAAAATAAGCAAGACTAAGAGAGAATAGGGGGTGAGCCGTGTTGTTCGGATGCCGTTGAAAATAAGCAAGACTAAGAGTGCTTTGCACCCAGGTGGCAGTAATATGTCCGTTGAAAATAAGCAAGACTAAGAGCGAATACATAGCGAGAAGCGGGAACAGACATGTTGAAAATAAGCAAGACTAAGAGCACTCGCCCTCTTGCTCGATCTCTTCGCCACGGCGGCCGGCCTGTCGCTGGGCCTGCCCGAGGCCGGGCCGGTGGCCAGGCGTGTGATGCTGCTAGTAGGCATACCCGGCTACGCGGCCCTCGAGGCCGCCATCGTGCTCTCCTCATACTACATCCTAAGGAAGATGCCCCACACGAGGCCGTGGGCCGCCCTCGCCGCCCTCGGCCCCTGGCTCGCCGGCTGGGCCAACCTATATCATATTCTAGGGGTGCTTGGCCGTGGCTAGCAGGCCGTGCGCCTACGTGAACACCAGCATAGTCCTAAGGGCCCTAAACCCCAAGGAGCCGGGGCATGGAGAGGCTAGACGGTTCCTCGAGGAGTGCTGCCGCAAGTGCAGGTGCGTGTATTCTAGCGTCCATGAGCTGGAGCGTATGACCCCGATGCAGAGGCTGGTGTTCGAGGGTTACCTGGAAGGCCTAGGCGCGGCAAAGGTCGACGTGGACACGAGGCAAGTCCTAGCCCAGGCCGAGGGCTATAGGCTCAGGGCTGGCGCGGCCGAGAGCAGGCGTGTAGACATAATGCACATGGTAGCTGCCAGAACAATAGGGTGCACGTGTATCCTGGCAATAGACAGGTTCATCCGAGCCCGCAGCAGAGACTTTAAACTAGCGTACGCTAACCACTATACAGGGTGCGAGCCCTGCTGTCCACAAAGAAGTGGCGGGAGAACAGGGACCGTGCAAGCATACTCCTCGGCCTCGTCCTCAAAGTTGGCAACACAGACGAGGCCTGGCAGGTCTACAGGCAGTGGGCAGACACAAAAATCACCTTCAAAGAAGCGGAGAAGAGGCTCAGGGAGCTCGCGGCGAAGGCCAGGGCCTAGGCGACCCAGGCGGCGCGGGGGATAACACGTGGACCCCGCAGAGGCCTGGCTCGCGGCCCTCGCCTCGATGACCCTCGTATTCCTCGTGGTATACTATATACTATAAGAAGAGCAGCGCCCAGCGGGCCCTCTTGTACGCCCTAATCCTGGGTAAGGCGTGGGCGGGCGTGTTCTGGGCCCTGTTGAAAAGGGGAGATTATCTGCGCTATTCTAGTTATGAGAGATGCTGCTGGTTGGAAGTAGGCAGGGCTGTGAGGATGGAGCCCTTAGCTTCTTCTGTTTCTCTCTGTCTAAGTGTTGCGTTGGATGGTATTGTTAGTGGTGGGTTGTGGGTTTGCTGGGGATGGGCGTAGTCTAAAGGGTGGGTGCCGCGGCTCGTCTTCGCGGCCGCTGGGGTTGGGCCTGGATGGGTGTTGTCTAGCTTTCGAGGGCTTCCGCGAGGGCGGCTTCGAGCCAGAGTGGGGCTAGCCTGAGGGGGTACTTGCCTACTAGTGCTGTGTCGGCCTCCCTGGCCAGGCTCGCGGCTGTGGCTCGTTTGCCCTCGATGATCGGGTCCTCGACTACCTCCACTAGGGCGCCGCGGAGGCGGATGCGTGCTGTGAGCCAGCTTGGCGCTCCTTGCGGGGGCTCTTCCACGTGGGTGGCGCCTACTCGGAGGGCGGCTATGAGCCTCCTCCCGTACTCCCGGCTGGTGACTAGTATGAATCTGGGCTCGCGGGGTGGAGGGGCTACGCCTCGGAGCCAGAGGTTGACGGGGCCGGCTAGTATGAAGTCGGCCCCCACGGCTGCCGCCCTCCCTAGTAGTAGGTCGAGCGTCCAGAGCAGGTCTACCGGCCCCATGTGGGCCCTCCCCGGGGGGTCAGGGTGTTATTACCGCGCGGCCCACTAGGGAGCCTGACAGTACGTCGCGGTACGCGTTGTTTATCTCTTCGAGGCTGTAGGCCCGGTAGAAGGGGCGGATGGCCCCGCTCGCCGCGAGCTTCACGGCGGCCCGGTACTCGTGGATGTCGTAGGCCGCGCTGCCGTGCATGTGGATCTCCCTCATCACGAAGAGCGCCGGCCTCTCTATGGCCACTGGCTCGCCCGTCACGTTGCCAACCAGCACAAGGTTCCCGCCGGGCCTCAGCGCGCGCATGCTCTCATTAATGGTCCTCGCCCCGACGAGCTCGACCACAGCGTCGACGCGCCCCTCGCTCCTGTAGAAGTCCAGGCTAGTCACGGCCCGGACCCCGAGGCTCTCCAGCAGCTCGGCCTTCTCGGGGCTGCGGGTGTAAGCGTAGACCCTGGCCCCGAGGAGTGCGAGGTACTGGATGCCGTGGACTCCCACGCCCCCAGAGGCGCCGGTGACGAGAACGCGGCTGCCCGGCCCTATGCCGGCGACGCGGGCGGCGTGGATCATCGTGGCGACCCCGCACACCGAGGCTGCGTACTTCGGGAAGTCGCTGTCGGGCAGCCTCACGAGGAGCCAGGGCGGCACGTAGACCCTCTCAGCATACCCGCCGGCGACGTGCTCGCCCAGGATCTGGTAGGGGCACTCGAGGGAGCTGCCGGGGCGGTCGACGCACTCCTCGGGGATGACGGCTGGGAACACGCCCACGGGCTCCCCGTCATGGTAGCCGAAGACCTCGTGGCCCAGTATGAGCGGCGGCCTGAGGTTGCGGAAGCCGCCCCGCCACACTACAACGTCGCGCCCGCAGACGCCGACAGCCCTAACCTCTACAGGGACCCACTCCTCGGGGGGCTCGACCTCGACCACTCTAACCTCGAAGGGGGCGCCGAAGCGGGTTAGGACCGCCGCCCTGAAGCGGTCGCGAGCCGCCATGCTAGCACCAAGACGGCCAGGCTGGCAGCGGCGCTAATCAATAGCGCCGCGGGTAGCCCGCGGCCCGGCAAGAGGGTCACCTCGCTATCAACTATAGTGGCTGGGCGGTGATAAGCTCTGGGCGCGGCGGGGCTCCAGTTTAAGGCCGCCGGGGGCCGGGTGGCGGGTGGGTGAGCTTAGAGTGGCCGAGGGGGGCCGTGGAGGCGGCGCGGGCGCCGGCAAGCGGCTGAGGCAGCCCATAGTTGTGGTCCTGGGCCACGTTGACCATGGGAAGACCACGCTACTAGACAAGATACGCCGCACAGCCGTGGCGGCCAGGGAGGCTGGGGGGATAACGCAGCACATAGGCGCCAGCATAGTCCCCGCGGATGTGATAGAGAAGATCGCGGAGCCCCTGAAGAAGGTTATACCGATCAAGCTCGTCATACCCGGCCTGCTATTCATAGACACGCCGGGGCACGAGCTCTTCAGCAACCTGCGCCGCCGGGGCGGCAGCGTGGCTGACTTCGCCATACTAGTGGTCGACATCATGGAGGGCTTCCAGCCCCAGACCTACGAGGCGCTCGAGATACTCAAGCAGAGGAGGGTGCCGTTCCTCGTGGCTGCCAACAAGATAGACAGGATACCCGGCTGGAGGCCGCGCCCCGACACCCCATTCATATTCTCCATAAAGGAGCAGGACCCGAGGGTCCAGGCAGAGCTCGAGAGGAGGGTCTACGAGATCGTGGGCCAACTCTACGAGCAGGGCATACCAGCGGAGCTATTCACCCGGATAAAGGACTTCACGAAGGCGGTAGCCATAGTGCCAGTGTCGGCCAAGACGGGCGAGGGCATCCCCGAGCTCCTAGCGGTCCTCGCCGGCCTCACACAGCAGTACCTCCGGCGGAGGCTCCGCTACGCCGAGGGGCCGGCGAAGGGGGTCGTGCTGGAGGTGAAGGACCACCCGGGCCTCGGGACAACGGTCGACGCTGTAATATATGATGGCGTGATCAGGGTTGGGGATAGGATAGTCGTCGGCGGCAGGGAGGGGCCGATAGTCACGAGTGTGAGAGCGCTCCTAATGCCCCGCCCCCTCCAGGACATAAGGAGCAGGGAGGCCCGCTTCCAGACAGTCGAAGCCGTGCACGCGGCGGCTGGCGTCAGGATCGCGGCCCCGGGCTTAGACGACGTAGTGGCCGGGTCCCCCCTCTTCGTGGCAGCCAGCGACGAGGACGCGGAGAGGCTAGCGGAGCAGGTCAGGAGGGAGCTGGAGAGCCTGCGGGTGAGGACTGACAGGGTCGGGGTAGTGGTGAAGGCCGACACTCTAGGCACGCTGGAGGCGCTGGTTGAGGCCCTCAAGAGGAGGGAGATACCGGTTAGAGTGGCAGACATAGGGCCCGTGACCAGGGCCGACGTGATAGACGCGTCGGTCACCAAGAAGCAGGACCCCTACCTGGGCGTCATACTAGCGTTCAACGTGAAGGTGATGCCGGAGGCCAGGGAGGAGGCTAGAGCCCTGGGTGTCCCAATATTCGAGGAGAGGGTGATCTACAGGCTCCTCGAGGAGTACGAGGAGTGGGTGAGGAGGCAGAAGGAGGCCGAGAGGAGGAAGGCCCTAGACAAGCTGGTGAGGCCCGGCAAGTTCAGGATACTGCCCGGCTACGTGTTCAGGAGGAGCGACCCGGCCATAGTCGGCGTCGAGATACTTGGCGGCATAGTGAAGCCGGGGTACCCGGTGATGAACGACAAGGGCAGGCCCCTGGGGAAGATAATGGCGATAAAGGATAGGGACCGGAGCCTCCCAGAGGCCAGGCCGGGCATGGCTGTTGCCGTCTCGATAGCTGGCCGCGTCCTGGTGGGCCGCCACATAGACGAGGGGGACATAGTCTACACCGACGTGCCAGCGCAGCACGCCATGGCTCTCCTGTCAGAGTTCCGCGACCTGATAAGCGACGACGAGCTCCACGTGCTCAAGGAGATAGCCGAGATAAAGAGGCAGGCGGGCGATAGGGGGTACACGCTGGTCCTAGCCAGGGTTAAGAGGGCGCTGGCTAGGAGCCGCGCCTAGCACCTCTCATAGTCGCCTACAACGTCCTCCTCGCTGAAGACGACCCGGAACTCCCTCTCGAAACTCTCCGGGGAGTCGCTCGCGTGGACGACGTTATCCTGTATGGAGAGGGCGAAGTCCCCGCGTATAGTGCCAGGGGCCGCCTTCCTGCCGTCGGTGGAGCCGATCATGAGGCGTACAACGCTTATCGCGGAGTCGCCCTCGAGGACCATGGCCACTATAGGGCCGCTGGTTATGAACTCCACGAGGTCCCTGAAGAAGGGCTTCTCTCGGTGGACCGAGTAGAACTCCTCCGCCTGCTCCCGCGTCATCCACAACATCCTCAGGGCCCGGAGCTTGAGGCCCTTCTTCTCAAACCTCGAGATTACCTCGCCCACCAAGCCCCGCCGAACGCCGTCAGGCTTCACGAGCACCAGGGTCCTCTCGACCGCCACCCCGAAGCACCCAGCCCCCGGCACCCCATTGTGGGGGGTTAAAGCCGCCCAGCCCAGGGCAGGCAGGGGGAGGAGCAGCGCCAGCCCCGGGGGAGGCTGGGGCTCTCAGGACCTCCTAGACATCCTCTTGGCGATCCAGGTGACCTTCGCAGGCTTCCGGCGTAGCTTGAGGAAGTTCTTGAAGCACTTGCTGCTACAGAACCATAGAATGTCGCCCCTCTTAGTAACGTACATGATGCCTGTGCCGGGCTCTATTATGCCTCCACAGTAGCTGCACGTGCGTAGCTTGGGCACACTCGTCCACCCCCTCCGATACCCGATGCTGGCCCTGCGGGGGACAGCGAGTTTTTAGCCCTTCCCCCGAAGCCCAGGCTGGCGGTGAGGCTGGAGTGTCCGAGGAGGGGAGCATCATAGAGGACATAGGATACCCCGCCGAGGTGATACAGATACTGGGGAGGACAGGGGTCGCGGGCGAGGTGACCCAGGTTCGCGTCAGGATACTCGAGGGCCGCGATAAGGGGAGGATAATAACGAGGAACGTCATGGGCCCCGTTAGGGTTGGCGACATCCTCATACTGAGGGAGACGGAGAGGGAGGCCAGGAAGCTCAGCAGGAGGCGCCGCTAGCCCATCAACCTCACCCTCCAGGGGCTCCGCGACCTGTCAACCTCGACAACGCCGTCCGACTCCAGGGAGGCCAGGTACCCCAGCAGGCTCCTGGCGGCTACCCACGCCACCACAGGGTTTGGGGGGGCCGGGTACACGGTCCTGTAGACCTCGTCTAGGCCCACCCACCTCCCTCCACCCCTAGCAGCGGCGGCGATAGCTAAGGCGAGCCTCCTCCTCTTCCTCCTCATCGTCTCGACCAGCAGGCTAGCGGCATCAGTCCTAGTCAGAGCGCCCGGGCCGTGGCCGGGGTGTACGGTGGCGAATGAGGGCCTGGCTAGGGCCAGCGTCATGCTCTCGAAGTACTTGTAGGTGTTGGAGAGCGTCACGTTGGGCGAGCCTATAATGTTGTCGCCAACAAATAGGTGGCGCCCGAGCTCGACGCATATGTGGTCGTCGGAGTGGCCGGGGCACTCCAGCCAGTCCGCGACTACGCCCATTTTTGATAGGCACTCGCCGACCTCCTCAACGCCGAGAGCGCTGGCGGCCTCACTTATGGCGGAATACCGGCTATACATCGCCTCCGCGAATGCCCTCTCCCCAGGGCCAGCCCTGAGGCCCACTGCCCTGCCGACGGTCTCCATGTGTTCTAGAACCCAGCTGGGCCGCGAGAGCTGCTCTATGGTTCTGCGCGAGGCGCACACCCTGAGAGCCCCGCGGCCCGAGCGGGCCAGGGGCACGAGGCCCCCGCTATGGTCCCAGTGGTAGTGGGTTAGCACTACCACGCTAGGGTTGAGGGCCTGGGTGGAGAGCGTTCTCCCAGTGCCAGTATCGACCAGCACACTCACCGAGCCAGCTCGGACTAGGTAGAAGTTGACCGGCTTGTCGAGTGGGAACTCGTAATCGCGGAAAACCGCCACCTCAACCTCCAAGCGGGCCCCCGGCTCCAGCGCCTCCCGGGCTGCGATAAAGCCTCCCCGGGAGCGCTGGTAAGTGGGGGCGGGATGAAGAAGCGCTTTAGGTCGAGCCCGCGCCGGGCCGTGACGCCAGTACCCTCGGTCGACCGCCTCTTGGGCTCACGCATAATAGGCGGGTAGCCGGGCGTCTCTCGGAGACGGGGTTAGGGCTATGGTGGAGCAGAGGCAGCCCGAGGTCAACATCGGTGTCGTCGGCCACGTAGACCACGGTAAGACGACCCTGGTCCAAGCCCTCACCGGGGTCTGGACCATGAGGCACAGCGAGGAGATCAGGAGGGGCATGACGATAAAGCTGGGATACGCCGATGGCGAGGTGTGGCAGTGCGAGGGCTGTAGTGGCATAGAAGCCTTCACCCCCGAGCCCGTCTGCGAGTGCGATCCGAGCGCCACGCCCGTGCTCCGGAGGAGGGTCTCGTACGTGGACGCCCCCGGGCACGAGATACTGATGGCGACGATGCTCTCCGGCGCGGCGCTGATGGACGGGGCGATACTGGTGGTTGCGGCGAACGAGCCCTGCCCCCAGCCCCAGACTAGGGAGCACTTCGTAGCGCTAGACATCATAGGCGTCAGGAACCTGGTGGTAGTGCAGAACAAGGTCGACGTGGTGACCCCGGAGAGGGCGAGGGAGAGCTATAGGGAGATAAAGAGGTTCCTCGAGGGCACGTGGGCGGAGGACGCCCCGATCATACCGGTCAGCGCCCTGAAGAGGGGTAACATAGACGCGGTGCTAGCAGCCATAGAGGAGTTCATACCCACACCCGAGAGGGAGCTGGACAAGCCGCCGCTAATGTTCGTCGCGAGGAGCTTCGACGTGAACAAGCCTGGGACGCCGCCGGACAAGCTGGTTGGGGGCGTCATTGGCGGCGCTATAATGCATGGAGTGTTCCGGGTCGGAGATGAGATAGAGATACTCCCTGGGGCCCCCGTGAGGAAGGGCTCCAAGATAGAGTATGTGCCGCTCCACACGACCGTCGAGAGCCTCCGATTCGGCAGCATAGAGGTTGAGGAGGCGAAGCCCGGCGGCCTGGTGGCTATAGGGACGAAGCTCGACCCGAGCCTGACAAAGTCCGACAACCTAGTCGGAAACGCCGTCGGCAAGCCTGGCCAGCTGCCGCCAGTCTTCGACAGGCTCCACATCGAGTACAGGCTCCTCGAGAGAGTCGTCGGCCTCAAGGAGGAGGTTAGGGTTACAAGCATCCAGCCCAGGGAGCCGCTGATGATAACCGTGGGCACCGCAATAACGCTGGGCGTCACCACGAGGGTGACCAAGGACACGCTGGAGGTCATACTTAGGAGGCCCGTGGTCGCCTGGAGGGGCGCCCGCGTGGCCATAAGCAAGAGGGTGCACGGGAAGTGGAGGCTGGTAGGCTGGGGGATCGTAAAAGAGTAGAGAGGCTAGCGGTTATCCTAGACTCCAACACGCTGATCATGATGGCGTCGGGGGCCGTGGCGCCCTCCATGATCGGGGAGGCCCTCGGGGCCGCCTACGATCTATACGCGACAGACTCGGTCCTAGAGGAGCTCGAGCGGCTGGCCGCCACGCACCCCAGGCAGACGGTGAGGAGGCTCGCCGCCGGGGCGCTACGCCTGGCTGAGCGCCTGGGGGTGAAGGCCCTCGAGACGGGGGTGCGGGACGCGGACGACTCGATCGAGGCCGCGGCGAGGTCACTCAGGGCTGAGGGCTTGAGGGTCGTCGTGGCGTCGAGCGACCGCACCCTGAGGAGGAGGCTGAGGAAGCTGGGGGTGCCCACGCTATACTATAGGGAATCGGAGGGGATTCTTGAGCTTGAATGGGAGCCCCTGTAGACTTTAATGGTAGACGTTATTAGGGCAGAGCCGTGCCCGCCCAGAGGCCCGAGGTAGCCAGCCCCGCGGGGCGGGCTGGGGGTGGAGGCTTGTACGTGCTGTACAAGATGAGGGAGTGGGTCGGAGTACCGCCCATGGCCATGCGGGAGGAGCGGCCGCTCGACGAGGTCGTGCTGGAGATACTGAGGTCGAGCGTTGAGGGAACCCGGGACCCCGAGCAGGGCATATACCTGGCGGTCGTGAGCGCCCGCGTGGTCGGCGACGGCATCCTGCTGCCCGGGGACCCCCACACCTACTACCCGGTCGAGTACGAGGTGGTCGCATACAAGCCCGTGCTGCTGGAGGTCGCCCGGGGGCGCGTGAAGGAGGCGCGCGAGTTCGGCCTCTTCGTAGACCTCGGGCCGCTCGACGGCTTCGTCCATAGGAGCCAGATAATGGACGAGAGGGTGGAGTACCAGCCGGCGATGAGGGGCTTCGTGGGCACAGAGAGCGGCCGGTCGGTGGGCGTGGGCGACGTTGTGAGGGTGAGGATAACACAGATCAGCGGCGCCGACAGGGTCTCCAGGCAGCTCAGGATAGGGCTAACGATGAGGCAGCCCTACCTGGGGAAGGAGGAGTGGGTCGAGGAGCAGGTCTCCAGGGAGGGGGGTGAGTAGGCCTGCCGAAGCGGAGCATGTTCAAGGCCTGCAGGACCTGCGGCGCCCTCGTGAAGCGCGACGCCGAGGTCTGCCCCGTGTGCGGCGGCACCAGCTTCTCCGACGACTGGGACGGGATAGTAATAATCCTAGACCCCAAGGAGAGCTACGTCGCCAGGATACTTGGCAGGGAGAAGGCGTACATCTACGCGATAAGAGTCGGGGGCTACACGGCTTGAAGGCCCCCCGGGCCATCCCAGCGCTGGTCCTACCGGTAGAGGCCCGCAGGGACTTCGCCGCCCCGCGGGGCCTCGTGTGCAGCGGCGAGGGGTGCATAGCGGAGGCGCTACCCCGAACCACAGCGGCGGCGTGCGTGGGCGACGTCGTCTCCAGGCACTGTATGGAAGCGCTCGAGGCTAGCGAGGAGTGGCCGGGGCTCGTGATAACCGTCTTCGACGGGGTCACCAGGAGGGGCATCGAGGTCCAGTCCCCTGTAGGCCCCGCGATCATGCTAGGGTTCAGGGTCCACATAACCCGCAACCCCCGCGGGAGCCTAGCGCCGGAGGCCGCTGGCCTGCTATGCAGGCTGGCCCGCTCCGGGGGGCGCCACGCGGTGTTCGTTGAGGGGGAGGAGGACATGCTGGCCCTCCCCCTCCTGGAGTGCATGCCCACGGGGGGCCTGGTCGCCTACGGCGTGCCCGGCAGGGGGGTAGCGCTGGTCTGGGCCACTAGGGAGAGGAGGATAGACGCCTGGCTCCGCCACATGCGCCTGCAGCCGGGGAGGGCTTTAGCATAAAAGCCTAGGAGCTGGGGCCCCCGGGGAGGGAGGGGAGGCTTGAGCGGCCAGGTGCAGGGAAGGAAGATAGACCTCGGCGAGGGCGTGGTTGCGGAGGTGGTCCGGGACTGGTATAACCCGCTCATAAGGAGGAGGGAGGTGACGCTGAGGATACACCACATGCTGAAGCCCACGCCGATGAGGATAATGCTCAGGATGGCCCTAGCCAACGCTTTCGGAGCCGACGTCTCGAGGGTCTACATTAGGAGGATCGACACCGAGTACGGTATGGGGGTATCCGTAGCGGAGGTCCACATATACGACTCGAAGGAGAGGGCGCTGCAGTTCGAGCCGCAGTACGTCATAGACAGGAACGGGGGCGTCGAGCTGGAGTTCTAGGGGGTGACGAGTGGTGGGGAAGAAGAAGGTTAAAGCCTACATCAGGATGGTGTACGAGTACGACTACAAGACCGGCACCATACGCCTCAAGAACAAGAAGTGCCCGCGCTGTGGAAGCATAATGGCCCACCACCTGAAGCCTGTGGAGAGGTGGCACTGTGGCCACTGCGGGTACACGGAGTTCGTCACGAAGTAGACCCCTCTACGTGCTGGGCATAGAGTCGACGGCCCACACATTCGGAGTCTCGGTGGTGGGGGAAGAGGAGCCCTTCATACTCTCGGACGTCCGCAGGCATTACAGGCCAGAGAGGGGGGGCATCCTGCCCCGGGAGGTGGCCTCGTTCTTCTCGAGGGTCGCCGGGGAGGCGGTGGGTGAAGCGCTCCGCGAGGCTGGCGTTGGGCCCCGCGACCTGGCTGGAGTCGCAGTGGCCCTGGGGCCCGGGATGGGGCCGGCCCTGAGGGTTGGCGCGACCGTCGCCAGGGCCCTAGCGGCGGCCTACTCGAAGCCCCTTATACCGGTCAACCATGCCGTGGCGCACATCGAGATAGCACGGTTCACGACGGGGCTCCTAGACCCCCTGGTCGTCTACGTCTCGGGCGGTAACACCACGATAACGACCTTCCTCGAGGGGAGGTATAGGGTGTTCGGGGAGACACTCGACATCGCGCTAGGCAACCTGCTTGACACCTTCAGCAGAGAGGTCGGGATAGCCCCACCCTACGTTGTGGGAGGCAGGCACGCCGTTGACAGGTGCGCCGAGGGCGGGGACTATGTGGACGGCCTGCTACCCTACGTGGTGAAGGGGCAGGACGTCTCGTACTCCGGCCTCCTAACAGCGGCCCTCCGCGCCGCCAGGCGCCTCGGCCGCGGTAGGCTGGCCGACGTCTGCTACACTCTCAGGGAGATAGCGTACTCCGCCATAGTGGAGGTGGCGGAGAGGGGGCTAGCCCACACGGGGAAGGGGCAGCTAACCCTCACAGGCGGAGTGGCGGCTAGTGACGTGTTGAGGGAGAAGCTACGACTCATGGCGGAGGCCCGGGGCGTCGACTACAAGCCGGTCCCGAAGAGGTACGCCGGGGACAACGGGGCCATGATAGCGCTCACCGGCCTCCTAGCACTGCGCAGCGGGGCGCCCACCCTGGAGCCGGCTAGGGCCTTCATCAGGCAGAGGTGGAGGCTCGACGAGGTGGAGGTGCCATGGTACCCCTCGACGCTAGGCTAGCCCTCGAATCCCTGGGGAGGCTACCCCTCCTCGGCAGGGGAGCCGAGGCGGAGGTGAGGCTAGGCTCCTACGCCGGCCTGAGGGCGGTCTACAAGCTGAGGCCCCCTAAGCCCTATAGGCACCCCAGGCTAGACCTCTCGATCCGGAGCGGGAGAACGAGGAGGGAGGCCAGGCTAACCCTGAGGGCCAGGCGGGGGGGCGCCCCGGCCCCGGCGGTTCTCGCCGCCTACCCCAGCCTGGGCCTGATAGTGTTCGAGTACGTGGAGGGGACGCTCCTGAGGGAGGCGCTCCGCAGCAGCCCGCAGGAGGCCCCCAGGCTCCTGCGCCTGGCGGGCGAGGTGCTAGCGGCGCTCCACAGGGCTAGGGTCTCCCACGGCGACTATACGACATCCAACCTGATAGTGACCCCCAGCGGCGGCCTGGTGGTTATAGACTTCGGCCTGGCGGAGCCCGACCCCGGAGTGGAGGAGATGGCTGTTGACGTGCACCTGTTCCGGAGGAGCCTGGAGAGCGCCCACGCCCACCTGGCGGGGCCGGGTTATGAGGCGTTCCTCGACGGCTACAAGCACGCGATGGGAGGGGGCGCCGGTCCTATCATTAGGAGGGCCGAGGAGATCAGGCTGATGGGCCGCTACGTGGCCGAGAGGAGGAGCGTGTGGGGGAGCACGGCTTGAAGGTGATGCTGGGCCTTGTGACCGGTAACAGGCACAAGCTGGCCGAGCTCCAGGCCGCCCTGCAGCCCTATGGTGTGGAGCTCTACCAGGTCAGCGTTGGCAAGCTCGAGATTCAGTCCGACAGCATCCGGGAGATAGCCCTAACGGCGGCCAGGCATGCCTACTCTAAGCTCCGGAGGCCACTGATAGCGGACGACTCCGGGCTCTTCATAGAGGAGCTGGGGGGCTTCCCCGGGCCCTACAGCAGCTACGCCTACAAAACAATAGGGGTGGAGGGCATCCTCAAGCTCCTAGAGGGCTCCACCCGGAGGAGGGCGTGCTTCCGGGCCGCGCTAGCCCTCATACTGCCCCCCTACGAGAAGGTATTCGAGGGGGAGGTCTGCGGCAGGATAGCGGGGGAGCCACGGGGCGCCGGGGGCTTCGGGTTCGACCCCATATTCATACCAGACGAGGGCGACGGGAGGACGTTCGCGGAGATGAGCCTCCAGGAGAAGAACAGGTACTCCCACAGGGCCAGGGCCGCCAGGGCGCTGGGCGAGTGGCTGGCCAGCCGCTGGCGCGGGCTGGGGAGGCAAAGCTTATAGGAACACCGGGCGCGTGCCCCAGGCCTGGGGGATGCGAGGGCTTGAACAAGAGGAGGGAGAAGGGGCAGTCCCACTCGACCAGGCCCGCTAGAGCGAAGGCGCCCGTGTGGGTGAGGTACACCCCCGAGGAGATCGAGCTCATAATAGAGGACCTGGCCCGTAAGGGCTACGGCCCCAGCATGATCGGGATCATACTGAGGGACCAGTTCGGCATACCGCTCGTGAAGCCGATACTAGGCAAGAAGATAGTCGAGATACTGGAGGAGAAGGGGCTGGCGCCGCCCCTGCCCGAGGACCTCCTAGCACTGATCCGGAAGGCGGTAAACCTGAGGAGGCACCTGGACGAGCACCCCAAGGACCTCCACGCCAAGAAGGGCCTCATGGACCTTGAGAGCAAGATACGGAGGCTGGTGAAGTACTACAAGAGGGTTGGCAAGCTGCCGCCGGACTGGGAGTACGACCCCGAGAAGGCCAGGCTACTCGTAGCCGGGGCCTAGCCACGTTATAGACCCCACCCCGGCCCCCGGCCCTCCGGGGGCCGCGCTTGCTGCTCCTACAGCTCGAGGCTGGGGAGAAGCTGCCGAGGCACCTAGAGGCCGCCGGTAAGGCGATAGCCAGCCTAGTGGAGGAGGGCGTCGACGCTGGCTTGGTGAGGGTGTGGGCATACCCGCACCCGGGCCCCGTGCTGGCCGCGGCTGTGGTGTTCGCCCATCTATACCGCCTCGGGGTAACGGCGACGTTCAAGGTCTCCGTGAGGCCACCAGCGGCTGTGGACTACCCCTCAATCCTGCTGGGGTACCCTGGACTCCCATACAAGGCTGCCGACGTCGAGGCAAGGCTTGTCTACATGGCTCAGGTGGAGCGCGTCAGGGGGCACCCGCCCCCGGGGAGCGTGTACCTGGCGGTAGACGGTAGCCTCGCCGTGGCCTACACTCTAATAGTCGAGGCGAGCGGGCTAGGGGGGCTCTCACCCGAGCTGAGGGCAGCTAGCCTGGCCGGCCTCTACCTCGACGGCCGGGTCGGCCGCACTGGGAGGATCTCGGGGCTCGACCGGGTGTACGTCGAGAGGCTTGCCAGCAAAGGGCAGCCCAAGCCCATGATAGTGACAACGCTAAAAGTCTACAGGCCCCTCTCGAGGCCGCTCTGCGAGGCCCTCCGCAAGACCGCGGTGCCCCCCATGCCGCTGGCCAGGGACGGGGAGGACGCTTGCAGGGAGAGGCTGGCGGCGGCCGGGCTGGGCCCGGCGGCAGGCAGGCCTGCCGCGAGGCTGGAGCGGGGGGAGCTGGAGAGGCTCATAGACCTCGTCAGCGGGGACGACGGGCTAGAGGCGGCTGAGGCCGCCTCGGGGCTGCTGGTCCTGGAGGGGTCGCCCCTGGAGGACCCCAGGGAGGCGGCCCACGCGCTGGTCTACACCCTGGAAGCGTCGTCGAGCACGGCCGCTATAGCGGCATCGATGGTGGACCCCCAGGTGGAGCTCGCCGCCGCCCTGGGGGCCCTCGAGGCTAGGGCGCCCTGGATAGTGGACTGGGCGTGGGGCGCCGAGCTGGTTAGAGCCCGGGGGCCCGGGTGGCTGCGTCTCTATAGTGTGGAGCCCCAGCTGGAGAGCCCGAGTATAGCCTACATGGCCCTCAGGAGTCTGGGCGTCCTCGACGAGGACACAGTCATAGCTCTAGTCCGGGAGGACAGGCTCCTGGTGTCACCCCTACAGGCGGCTATGGCCGACTACGAGCTGCCCAAGAGGCTCGTCGAGTCCAGGGTGGCGAGGGAGGAGGGGTTCTGGCTTGAGGTCAGCCAGGCCTAGCGCCTGCGAGGCTACACTAGAGATAGACTCGGGCCCGGCCTCCGCAGCTATCGCGGAAGCGCTGGAGCCCGACAACCGCCAGGCGCCCCCGGGTGTTCGAGTCTCCTGCAGGGCCGAGTCCTACAGGGTCGTGTGCAGGGTCGAGGTTGACTGCGGGGACTCTAGGGGCATCCTCAGGCTTCGCAACACTATCGACGACCTGCTATCGTCGGCGCGCGCCGCCCTGGAAAGCCTCAGGGCAGCAGGCGGGGAAGCTTAAAGCCCCTAACCGGGCGCGTGCCCGCTGGTGCCTGCGGGGATGGCTAGGCGCAGGGCTAGGGCAGCGGTCAGGGACACGTGGAAGCTGAAGAAGTGGTACACGGTCGTGGCCCCGCCGGTCTTCGGCGAGGCCGTGCTCGGCACCACGCCGGCTGATGACCCACTGAAACTTATAGGCAGGGTGATGGAGACCACGCTCTACGATATAACCGGCGACTTCGCCCACGTCCACATAAAACTGTACTTCCAGATAGTCCGGGTCGACGGCGACAAGGCCTACACGCGCTTCAAGGGCCACGAGCTGCTGAGGGACTACATAAGGAGTCTCACGAGGAGGAAGAGCAGCAAGATAACGGGCATCTTCAACGTGTGGACGAAGGACGGCTACGGCCTGCGGGTAACCGCTATGGTATTCACGAGGTACCGGTGCAAGACGAGCCAGAAGAGGGCTATAAGGAAGGCGATGCAGGAGGTCATAGAGAGGAGGGCCAGGGAGAGCACGCTAGACGAGTTCATAAAGGCCATGGTGTTCAGCGACGTCGAGGGGAGCCTGGCGCAGGAGATAGAGCAGGCCGCCAGGAAGATATACGCCATAAGGAAGGTCGAGATAGCCAAGTCAAAGCTGCTCTGGATACCCGGGCCCAACGGCCCGGAGAAGGCTGTGGTGGTGTCGCCGCTACAGAAGGGCGAGGGCCTGTAACCTGGGGGCTAGCCAGCGGCCGCCAGGGCTTTGGGCAACGGCATCTAAACCCCATCCTACCCCCCGGCCTCTCGGGGTGTCGCAGCTGGCGGAGGAGCCCTGCCTACTCGTGAAGACGAGCCTTGGCATGGAGAGGGTTGCCGCTGCTAGGATAGAGGAGCTCGGGCTCCGCGCCGAACCCTCGCCTAGGGGGTTCCGGGGGCTTGTGCTGGTCTACGGCTGCAGCGACCCTGCGTCGGATGCTAGGAGGATAGAGGGGGAGGTCGTAGAGGCCGACAGGGTTTTCGTGGTCGAGAGGGTTGTGAGGGCCGACCCGGGGGAGATCGCCAGGGCGGCGGCGGAGCTCGCGAAGGGGAGGATCGGGCCGGGCGAGTGCTTCGCGGTCAGGACCGTGAGGCGGGGGCGCCACGGGTTCACTAGCATAGACGTAAACGTCGCCGCTGGCGATGCTGTCAGGAGAGCTACGGGGGCGTGCGTGAACCTCACCTACCCCGACAAGGTTGTTGGGATCGAGATAATCGCAGATAAGGCGCTCCTCACACTCTACCCCGGCACGCTCGAGTGGAGGAAGATGAGGCCGGGCAAGAACCCCCTCTACAGGCTGTACCGTAGGGTGGCGGTTGTCCAGATGCCCTACCTAGGCCCCCTGGACGCCTGCAGGAACATGGGGGTTAGGATAGGCAGGGAGGTCCAGAACTTCGAGGTCAGGGAGCTGGTCGTAGCCCCGGCGGGCCCCGTTAGGGCCAGGGAGCTCTACGAGTTCCTCGGAGGGGTCTTCGAGGGCATAGAGAGCAGGTTCAGGGTCCAGGAGAAGAGCTACCACCGCCGGGTAGAGAGGGTCCAGGTTCTCGTGCAGGACATCCACCAGCTAGTCCGGGATAGGAGGGGCGAGCCGATAATTGTTCTCGAGCCGGAGGGGGAGCCGGTCTCGAGGGTTGCAGACGAGCTCTGGCGCGTGGTCCGGGGGAGAAGGAGGGTCAACATCCTGGTGGGGTCTAGGGAGGGCATACCCCTCGGCATATACAGGTACGCGGACCTCGTAGTCGACATAGCCCCCGGGATAACCCTGTCGACAGAGTACGCCGCAGCCGCTGCGCTCATAGCCCTGGGTACCGTCCTGCACGACCGGCTGGGTGGTGAGGGTGAAAGCGGCGATACTAGCGGCGGGGAGGGGGGAGAGGCTTAAGCCCCTGACGGAGACTAGGCTCAAGCCACTGCTCCCCATACTAGGGGAGAGCCTCCTCTGCAGGGCCGTGAGGATGGCGAGGGAGCACCCCAGGGTCGACGAGATAGTCGTGGTGGCGCCTGGGGATAGGGTGGCCGAGGTCGAGGCGCAGCCCTGCATGGGCGACGACGTCGTGGTGGTGGGCCAGTCCGAGCCTAGGGGGACAGGGGACGCCCTGAGGGTGGCTTTCGACGCTGGCGGGGATGACGATTACCTAGTTATATTCTCAGACGTGTTCCTGGCCAGGCCGGCCTGGCGGCTCGCCCGCGAGATGAAGCCGCCCCAGGTGCTCCTAGCAGAGGTCGAGAACCCGAGCGAGTTCGGGGTGGCCATAGTGTCCGACGGCGGCATCGAGGGGTTCGTGGAGAAGCCGGAGCCCGGCACCGAGCCCTCCAACCTAGCCCTCACCGGGGTCTACGCCCTGCCAGCCGAGAGCCTCAGGCTCCTCGGCAGCCTCAGGCCCTCGGCGAGGGGCGAGCTGGAGTTAACCGACATACTCGACCGCCTCAGCCGGGGTGGCGGGCTCTCCTACGCGGTCGTAGAGCGGGGCATGTGGAGGGACGTGGGGCGTCCGTGGGACTACATACTAGCCGTCCGGGCGGCTTTGGAGTACGAGCTGGAGCCTAGGGTCGAGGGGGAGGTCCACCCATCGGCGGTGCTGGAGGGGCCAGTCTACGTGGCCCCCACGGCCAGGGTGAGGGCCCACGTGGCGGTGGAGGGTCCGGCCTACATAGGGCCGGGCGTGGACGTGGGGCCGTGCGCCAGGCTGAGGCCCATGACCGCGCTGGAGCGGGGCTCGAAGGCCGGCTTCTCGGTCGAGGTCAAGGGGTCGATACTGCTAGAGGGGGCTAGGGCGCCCCACCTGAACTACGTGGGGGACAGCGTTATAGGGGAGGAGGCGAACCTGGGGGCGGGCACGGTAACCGCGAATCTGCGCTTCGACGGGAGGCCCGTTAAGATGACAGTCAAGGGTAGGAGGGTCTCCACGGGCCTCAGGAAGCTGGGCGCGATAGTGGGGGGCCACGCCCAGACCGGTATAAACGTGTCGCTAATGCCCGGCGTGAAGGTGGGCTCCTACGCCAGGGTCTGGCCGGGCTGCGTGGTGTCCAGGGACGTGCCTAGAGGTGCCGAGTACAGATGCCAGGGCGCGTGAGGGTCGGCATAGTCTACCCGGCGCCCATGAGGGTAGCCCTCTCGGGCGTCGCCTACCACCTGATAGGGGGCTACCTCAGGGAGTCGGGCGCGGAGGTGTACGGGTACTTCCTCGAGGACGGGGGGCTGGAGGCGTACCCCCGCGGCGCGCCAGCGCCCGCCAGGCTCGACGCCCTGCTCGTGAGCGTCTCCTACGAGCTAAGCCTGCCCTACGCGGTGAGGGCCCTGGTCGAGGGGGGCGTGGAGCCCAGCTCGCGGGCGAGGCGCGGCGGGCCGGTGGTGATAGCTGGGGGGCCGGTGCCCACTGCTAACCCCCTGCCCTCGCTGGGCTTCGCCGACGCCGTGCTCCCCGGCGAGGCCGAGCCCGTCCTGGACCATATCCTCCACGCCCTCGAGGCGCCCTCGAGGGACTCCAGGCTGTCGAGGCTGGCCAGCGCCGGACTGCTGGTGCCCGGGCGCTCCCCGCTCCCAGTGGAGCGCGTCTACGCCAAGAGCCTGGACCGCTCGTGGTACCCCACGAGCATAACCATGCCCCGCGGCGTCGAGCCCGTCTGGGGCAGGGCGTACCCGCTGGAGGCGAGCAGGGGGTGCGGGCGCGGCTGCAGGTTCTGCATGGAGGGCTTCATATTCAGGCCGATGAGGCATAGGAGCCTTCAGAGGATGAGGGAGCTCATGGAGGAGGGGGTTGAAGCCAACGGGTTGGGGAAGGTTGCCTTCTACAGCCTATCCTTCTTCGACAACCCGTGGGCCGAGAAGGCCCTGGCCCACGCCGTGGAGACGCTGGGGGTCGAGGCGAGCGTGCCGAGCCTCCGCGTTGAGACCCTCACCCCCCGGCGTATACGCCTCATAGCCGAGGGCGGCCAGCGCACGCTCACAATAGCCCCCGAGACTGGCAGCTGCAGGCTCGGGGCGGCCATCAACAAGGCCATCGAGCCGGGGCTCGTCGCCCGGGTGGCGGCGGCAGCCCTCGACGTCGGCATTAGGACCGTGAAGCTCTACCTGATAACGCCCCTCCCCGGCGAGGGCGAGGAGGACCTGGAGGCCACGCTGGGCCTGGTCGAGCAGGTGGCAGCCGAGGCCCGGGCTAGGGGCGGGCGGGTTAGAGTCTCCGCCAACCCCTTCGTGCCGAAGCCCTCGACGCCGCTGCAGTGGCTGGGGGCCCCCGGGGTCGGCGAGGTTAGGGCTAGGCACAGGCTCCTAAGGCGCAGGCTCGCCAGGCTAGGGGTTGAGGTTGAAACATACGACCCCCGCTACGCGCACGCCCAGGCTGCTGTCGGCAGGGGAGGGGAGCCCGCCGGGGATCTGGTAGTCCTCTGGGGCATCTACGGTGGGGGCCTCGGGGCCCTGAGGAGGGCGGCGCGCGAGGTGGGCCTAGACCTGGAGGCGATGGCGGGCCCCCTGCCAGTCGACGAGGACCCCCCGTGGCACGGGCTCGTCAGGCACCCCGGGGCTAGCGTCGACCTCCTGAGGAGGGAGCTCCAGGCCTTCCTAGGCGCTACCGCCAGCCCGCCCTGCGGGGCAGCCTGGCCCAAGCCTGCGCCTAGCCAGGGCTCTGCGGGGCGCGGTGGAGGCTAGGGCGAGGCCCCTCTCGATGGGGAGCCCGGAGAGCGATGCGAGGCCAGCCAGGCTGTAGGGGTGCCATAGCCCCAGGGGGCCGTCGGCGTCACTCACAAGCGCCAGGGGTACGGAGTAGGCCTCGGCCCGCCTGAGGGCGGTGAAGAGCCTAGCCAGGAGACCCAGGCGACCCTCCGTTATAGGCCTGAGGCTAACCTCGACGAGGCCCCACCCCCTCTCCCGGAAGAGCCTGGCGGTGCTCCTATCCACCAGGCGGAGCATCCTATAGGGTAGCCGCAGCACGTCGACCCTCTTGTTCACGGCCGCGTAGCGCGCCACGTCCTGCGACTCGGCCTCGACCACGACCAGGGCGCCGCGGGGCGCCGAGGCGAGGCCCCTGGCCGCCTCCCTCCGCGTGGAAGCCCTGACGACGTACCGTGGAACCACGAGCACGCCGTCGACGCAGGTGGGAGCCCCCGCCACCCCAGTGGGGGCGCCCAGGACCGTGTAGCCCATCCGCCGGGCCGTGCTGGCTATCGCCTTAAGGTCGCCCACACCGCGGGGGGTGACGCTCAGGTCGACGTAGCCGCCGCTCAACCGCCCCCACCGCTGGGCCTAAGCCTGGCCTCGTAGTCGCGCATAGCATCGCGGCGCCGCCCGTGGAAGTGCACGGTGACACGTATAACATCGTCGGCCTCGTAGATGGTTAGACGCCCCAGGAAGGCCTCCTGCTTGCTAACCCTGAAGTAGAGCGTGCCCTCCCGGTCGACCCTGTCGTCGAGCGTCCCGGCCAGGGCACCCCTGTCGATATCCGAGAGCCTGGACAGTATGTACTGGAACACCCTCTCGGCGGCCTCCCCCCGGATCCTGGCGACTATCTTGACGATGGGGTTGCCGTAGTGCCCCTCCAACAGCTCCTCCTCAACCTCCAGCTGGCCCCGGAGATCCTCGGGGAAGAGCTCCATCAGGGCTTTAACTACCCGCTCGCGCTCCTCGGTGGCATGCACAAACACCTGAGCCCGCAGCTCGCGGATAGGCAAGACGGCCGCACCCCCCGGAGTGCTGGGCCCCCGGCGACCCTAGAGGGGGCCACGGTGGGAGGGAGGAGCCGATGCTAGGTCAGGTCTCCCCTGTGATACTTCTTCCGGAGCTCGTCGGGCGCTATGAACCTGGCGCCCCTGCTGGCCTCGTGGCGCTTCCTCAGCCTCCTCTCCTTGGCCTTCTTCTTCCACTTGTGCTTGTGCGTCCCCCTCAGGCCGCGCGTAGCCCGGAGGCCCCTGGCCCTCCTGCCGGCCGGCGTTAGGCCGCGGCAGGGGCGGCACTTGTGCTTGCCGCTGGCGACCCAGCGGAGCTCGGGGTCGCTCTGGATGGCGGGGTGGTGGGGGTCAACCATTATGACCTCGTACCACTTGTAGAGGCCGTCCTCGCCAACATAGTAGCTCCCGAGGACTACGAGGTTGGGGTACTTCCTCTGCGCCCTCTCCTCGGCCATCACCTGGAGGCCCTTGGCGGGCGCGAAGCCGTAGACACCCATGCGCTTGGGCCGCCTGCCCTTGTTGGGCCTTGGCTTCCTACGGCCACCCTTCCTAACCCTAACCCTGACAACCACCACGCCCTGCTTGGCCTTGTAGCCCAGCTCCCTAGCCCTGTCGAGTCGGGTGGGCCTCTCAACCCTAACTATAGCCGGCTGCCTGCGCCACTCCACCAGGCGCTCCTTCATCAGGGCCCCGTGATCCCCGTCATAGGGCCTCTTCCACTGGAGTGCTATGTAGTGGTAGACGCTCTTGGCCATCCCCGGTGCACCCTCCCTGTAGACGTTACACCCAGCGCGAGCCCAGCGCGGCGCTAGGGTATTAATCATTGCCGCCCCAGCCGCTGGGGGTGAGGCTTTGGAGGCGAGCCGGGTCCTGGTGGGGGTAGTCGGCAAGACTAACGTGGGGAAGTCGACCTTCTTCGCCGCCGCCACCGAGCTTAGCGTGGCGATAGAGAACAGGCCGTTCACCACGATAGAGCCCAACGTGGGGGTGGGCTACGTTAGGAAGAGGTGCGTCCACGTGAAGCTGGGGCTGCCCAGGTGCGACGCCTCGAACAGCCTGTGCCTAGAGGGCGACCGCATGATACCAGTGAGGATGATGGACGTCGCCGGCCTCGTCCCGGGGGCCCACCGGGGCCGGGGGCTGGGTAACAAGTTCCTAGACGACCTGAGGAAGGCTGACGTGCTGCTCCTAGTGGTCGACGCCAGCGGCTCGACGGACCCGGAGGGGACCCCCGTAGCGCCGGGGACCTACGACCCCGTGGAGGAGGTTAGGCAGATGCTGGAGGAGGTAGACGAGTGGATGTACGGGATAATCTCGAAGGACTGGAGCAGGTTCACCAAGCAGGTAGACACGGGCGGCGTGGTGGACGTGCCGGGGGCGATCGCTGAGAGGATGTCGGGCCTGGGGGTAAGGAAGGCCCACGTGATAAGGGCCCTCGAAGCGTCGGGCCTGACCGACAAGCCCCTCTCGGCCTGGAGCCCGGGCGAGTTGAAGAGGTTCACAGTGGAGCTGAGGAGGGCATCGAAGCCGGTGGTTATCGTTGCGAACAAGATAGACCTCCCCGGGGCTGAGGAGGGCTACAGGAGGCTCGTGGAGGCCTTCCCCGAGCACCCCGTCGTGCCGGCGAGCGCCGCGGCGGAGCTAGCGCTGAGGAGGGCTGCGAGGGCTGGTGTTATACGCTACAAGCCGGGGGACCCCGATTTCGAGGTGGTAGACGAGTCCAGGCTGGATAGGAGGGCTAGGGCGGTCCTCGACGCGATACGGGAGAGGGTGCTGGCCAAGTGGGGCTCCACAGGCGTGCAGCAGGCGATAAACAAGGCGGTCCTCGAGGTGCTGGATATGATAGCGGTCTACCCGGTCGACGACCCCAACAAGTTCACCGACAAGCAGGGCAGAGTGCTGCCGGACGTGCTGCTCGTGCCGCGCGGCACAACGGCGAGGCAGCTGGCGTACATGATCCACACGGACCTCGGGGAGACCTTCCTCTACGCTGTGAACGCCGTAACCAAGCAGAGGGTGGGCGAGTCTTACGTCCTACGTGACGATGACGTGATAAAGATAGTGGCGGCCCGCGGTAGGAGGTAGCCGCCTAGGAGAGGAGCCTCCTAGCCCTCCGAAGGCTGCCCGTAGTCGCCAGGGGCACCAGCACCACCCGGGAGCCGTTGACCTCCCTGACGAGCCCAAGCACGGCCAGGGCCAGCGCCTTGTACTCGTGGCGGAACCGTATGATGCCGCGCGAGGTGGACTCGCTGTACTCCACGAGGGTTAGAGCGGAGAGGGCCAGGCCCGCCTCCCCGGCCAGCCTCCTGGCGGCCTCCTCCAGCGAGCGCCTAAGCTCATTCTCCCCAACGCCGCCGGGGATTACCTCGAATACGAGGTACCTCCTGCGGGGCCTCGAGGAGAGCCTCCTCGCGGCCCTGGCCACGTCGCGCTCCCTAGCGGCGCCAGCTAGGAGGGCCCTCACGGCAGCCCTTAGGCCCCTCGTGGAGCGGCTGGCGGCGTAGTAGCCCGCCAGCCCGCCGGCCAGGGCTGCGACCGCCGTAGTCAGGGTTATGGCGAGCGTGCACTGGGCCAAGCCGCTGCACCCCCGCTGGGTCAGTCCGTCGTGATACGGTCACCGGTCCATCTGGGACGGCGTCATCATCCCCGTGCTGGGCGGGGCCTGCTGGGGCTAAAACGGGTGCCTCGGCTGAGAGAAGATTACGTCACCGCTCAGTGGTCGGTCTCCCCCTCACCGGCACCCGGGGGAGCCAGCTGTTAGGGGCCACGAGATATAAACCGCAAGGCGGCCAGCGCGCCCGCAGGGTGCGCTTGAGCCGTGTCGTTCCCGGGGCCGACGGCGGCGGCGTATGACAGGGCAATAACGATGTTCTCCCCCGAGGGTAGGCTATACCAGGTGCTCTACGCGAGCGAGGCCGTCCGCCAGGGGTGGACCAGCCTAGGGCTCCGCACGGACTCCTTCGTGGTGCTCGCAGCTGAGAAGAGGAGGTTCTCGAGGCTGCTAGACCTCGAGGAGATGGAGAAGATATACAAGATAGACGACCACATAGGTGCGACGTTCGCCGGCATAGGCGGCGACGGCAGGGTGCTCATAGACTACATAAGGCTCGCCGCCATAAGGCACAGGCTGGTCTACGGCGAGGCCGCGGGAATAGAGTACATTGTGAGGGCTGTGGCTGACCTGAAGCAGGCCTACACACAGCATGGGGGAGTGAGGCCCTTCGGGGTCTCCCTAATAATAGGAGGCGTTGAGGACGGGAAGACCAGGCTGTTCAGGACGGAGCCCGGCGGCCAGTACTTCGGATTCTACGCCGTGGCGGTGGGGATGGGCGAGGAGGCGGTGATGGGCGTCTTCGAGAAGAAGTACAGGAGGGACATGAATCTGGAGGAGGCCCTAGACCTGGTAGCCGAGGCGATACTGAGGGCGCGCTTCGCAGTGACGAAAGAGAAGAAGGAGGAGGTCCTACAGGAGGCCGGGAACCTCATGGAGATAGCGGTGATAGAGGCCGAGAGGCCCCTCTTCCGGAAGCTCAGCCCAGACGAGGTTAAGGAGGTAGTAGACAGGGTAGCCCCCAGCCTGGGCTAGATTTTATGCCTCCAGCCCCGCCCCCGCCCGGGTGAGGGTGCGCGGTTTGAGCCGCAGGCACGATTACGTAGTTGCATGGCTAGAGGTCAGGGGGCAGAGGTTCGAGATCCTGGTCAGGCCGGAGCACGCCTTCAAGTTCAAGGAGGGGGAGAAGGTAGACCTCGACGACGTGCTCTGGACCGACACTATATACCGCGACGTTAGGAAGGGCCTGAAGGCCAGCCCGGAGGCGGTGAGGAGGGCATTCGGGACCGACGACCCCAGGCGGGTCGCCGAGAGGATATTGAGGGAGGGCGAGATACAGCTCACCGAGGAGCAGAGGAGGAAGATGCTGGAGGCGAAGAAGAGGAAGATAATAGCGTACATAGCGAGGAACGCTGTGGACCCGAAGACTGGGAAGCCGATACCGGAGTCGAGGATAGAGGCCGCGATGGAGGAGCTTAGGATCGGCGTGGACCTATACAAGCCTGCCGAGGCGCAGGCGGTCGAGATAGTCCGCAGGCTGGCGCGGGTGATGCCGATAAAGCTGGCGAGGGCTGTCGTTCACGCCCGCATACCCCCACAGTTCTCTGGGAGGATATATAGGGAGCTGGCCCGCCTGGGCGAGGTAAAGAAGGCCGACTGGGGGCACGACGGCTCCCTGATCGTGGAGCTGGAGATACCGGCGGGTGCACAGGTTGACGTGGTTAACACGATCCAGAAGCTCACCCGGGGCCAGGCGCAGGTTAGCGTTAGGGTGGTGAAGTAGCTGTGGGCCAGACGTCTAGCGGGGGCTCCTCGAGGACTCTAGTCCTCCCCGGGGACCCCGTCGGCGAGGACGTGGAGGCCAGGGCGCCCTACATCTACGTCGATGATAGAGGCGTGAAGAGGGCTGCCGTGCCGGGCTTCGTCGACGATAGGGGCGGCAAGAAGGTCTTCGTGCCGCTTGAGAGCATCTACATACCGAAGCCGGGCGACATAGTGATAGGGATGGTGCACAGTGTTGGCGTGACTAACTGGTTCGTCGACATAAACTCGCCCTACATGGCGGTGCTCAACCTGCAGGACTTCCTCGGGAGGCCGTTCAACCCGGCGACGGACGAGCCTGGGAGGTACCTCTCGGCGGGAGACGACATTAAAGCCAAGGTTCTAGCTTTCGATAGGACCAGGAACCCGCTCCTAACCGTTCAGGGGGAGGGCCTCGGTAAGATTGTTGAGGGGAAGATAGTGGAGATAGCCCCGGCTAGGATACCGAGGGTCATAGGTAGGAAGGGTAGCATGCTAGAGGTGCTCTCAAGCGAGACGGGGTGCGAGATATTCGCCGCCGTCAACGGTAGGGTGCACGTTAAGTGCCCGAACCCGGAGGTGGAGGCGATAGTGATCCTAGCGATTAAAACTATCGAGAGGGAGGCCTTCACGAGTGGCCTAACGGCGAGGATAAGGAAGCTTATCGAGGAGGAGAAGGTTGTGAGGGGTGTAGGGAAGTGAAGGCAGCCCACGGGAGGCTCATAAGCGAGGAGGGCCTCCGCCACGATGGTAGAAGGCCCGACGAGCACCGCCCCGTGAAGATGGAGGTCGGAGTGCTCTCGAACGCCGATGGCTCGGCTATGGTGGAGTTCGGGCGGACGAAGGTACTAGCCGCGGTCTACGGGCCCCGGGAGCCGCCCCAGAGGTTCATGCTCCTACCGGACAGGGCGATACTCCGGGTCAGGTACCACATGGCGCCGTTCTCGACGAGCGACAGGAAGAGCCCGGCTCCCAGTAGGAGGGAGGTGGAGCTATCCAAAGTCATCAGGGAGGCGCTGGAGCCTGTCGTCATCTCGGAGCTGTACCCGAGAACGGCGATAGACGTGTTCGTGGAGGTACTCCAAGCCGACGGGGGCACTAGGACCGCGGGGGTTACAGCCGCGTCGCTAGCCCTCGCAGACGCCGGGATACCCATGAGGGCCCTAGTGGCGGGTGTGGCCGTGGGTAAGGTGGACGGCGTGCTGGTACTGGACGTGGACGAGGTCGAGGACAGCGCTGGCGAGGCAGACCTACCCGTCGCCGGAGCGCCCGACCTGGGCCTCATAACGCTCCTGCAGCTCAACGGCGTGTTGAGCGAGGAGGAGTTCGAGCAGGCCCTCGACATGGCGTGGAGGGCCATAGAGGATCTCGTGAGGCAGGAGAAGGAGGTTCTCAGGAGGAAGTACCAGGGGGTGAGTAGGGCGTGAGTGTCACACCCTTCAGGCTACCCGTCATAGCCAAGCTGCGCAGGGAGGCGATCGAGGCGCTCATAGCTAAGGGCCTGCGGGTAGACGGGAAGCGGGACCCAGCCACGCCCAGGAGTGTGACTGTAGAGCTAGGCGTGATCGAGAGGGCTGAGGGCTCGGCGCTCGTGAAGCTTGGCAACACACAGGTTATGGCTGGCGTGAAGATGGACGTTGGGGCGCCCTTCCGCGACACGCCCGACCAGGGGGTGCTAACTGTTCACGCCGAGTTCGTGCCTCTAGCCTCTCCCCTCTTCGAGCCGGGGCCGCCCGACGAGAACGCCATAGAGCTCGCCAGGGTTGTCGACAGGAGCCTCAGGGAGGTGGGGGCCGTTGACCTGGGCGAACTCGTCATCAGGAGCGGGGAGAAGGTGTGGGTCGTCTGGGTTGACCTCTACATCCTAGACCACGGTGGAAACCTCTTCGACGCCTCCATGCTGGCCGCGATGGCAGCGCTGCTCAACGCTCGCATACCGTACTATGAGGAGATAGAGACCGGGGAGGTGGTGGTGGATAGGAGCAAGCCTCCCCTGGGGGCGCTGCCGATCAGGAGGAGGGTAGTCACCGTCACCGTGGCCAAGATAGGCAGGCACCTAGCCGTCGACCCCGACTTCGAGGAGGAGTCCGTGGCGGACGTGAGGCTCGTGGTCGCGTTGGACGATGGGGGCAGGATAGTGGGCCTACAGAAGAGCGGCGAGGGGGCCATCACGAGGGAGGAGGCCCGCCGGGCGATAGCCCTAGCAAGGCAGGCCGCCCCAGTATACTTTAAAGCCCTAGAGGAGGCAGCCACCTCCAGCAAGGCCGACGGCAGCTAGGCCGGAGGGTGGCAGGCATGGGCAGGACCAAGGTCGTAGGCATAGTAGGCAGGTACGGACCGCGCTATGGAGTTAGCGTTAGGAAGAGGGTGAAGGAGGTCCTAGAGAAGAGGTACGCCAAGCACATCTGCCCCTTCTGCGGCAGCATAGGGACAGTATACAGGGTCTCGGTAGGAATATGGGCCTGCAGGAAGTGCGGCGCTGTCTGGGCTGGGGCGGCCTACACCCCCAGGAGCGGCCTAGCACAGTACTTCAGGGGCGTGGTCGTGAAGCCCGACAGCTACCCGGCCCGCGGGAGGTAGCGGCCCCGCCCGGGGGGCGCCGCCCCGCCGCCACCCGACGCCCCACTCTGGGAGGTATAGCCGATGAGGGCCCCGCGCCCCCTAATCCTGATAACAACTAGCAGGGCCCCATCGCCTAGGACCAGGTCGCTGGTCAAAGACCTCGAGCTCGTGCTACCCCGGGCGAGGCGGCTCACCAGGGGCCACCTCACGATGGCCGAGCTAGCGGCCATCGCTAGGGCGCGGGGGGCGGTGAGGGTCCTAGTGGTGGGCGAGAGGAGGGGGAACCCCAGCATAATCCGCGCCTACAAGCCCACCAGGCCGCCTCTAGAGCCGCGGCTGGAGAACATCGTGACGTTCATAGTACGGGGCGCGAGCCTGTCCCGGGAGAGGGGCGCCAGACCCGGCCGGGGGGCTGACTCCCTGCTTGTTGAGGCTGGCGAGGGCTCGGAGGACGTGGCAGACGCCATGGTAATAGCGTTCGGGGCTAGACTACTGATGCCGGGCATGAGGCCGGGCGAGGGGGCAGTAGTGGCGTCGCTCACGGCCTCCGGCGATGAGGTGCTGGTCGAGTTCAGGGATTGGGAGGGGGAGAGCGTGGGGCCCAGGCTGCGCCTGGCCAGGCCGCAGAGGATGGTCAAGGGTGGGAGCGATGCATAAGGCTACCCTCAGGGTGTGCGGGCCCCGGCGGCTGGTGGGGGCGGTTGCCGAGTCGCTCGAGGCCGAGGCGATGCAGCCAGCGGCGCCCAGCAAGGGTAGCGTGGAGGTGTCCCGCGAGGGGGAGTGCATCATGATTGTAGTCGGCTCTGAGTCCCTGAGCGGCCTGAGGGCGCTGGTCAACTCGTACCTGTACCTGCTACACGCGGCCTGGTCTGCCCTCGAGGCCGCTGGCGAGCTGGCGGCTGGCGCCTAGGCTATAACCCCCCAGGCGGCCCGGGGGCTGGGGGTGGGGTGGCTGGTATGGTGGAGAAGGTGCCCCCCGAGGTTGAGGCCAAGTACGCCAAGCTCGTGAAGCTTAGGGAGACGCTGGCGGCTATAGCCCAGGAGAGGGCGAGCCTGGAGGCCCTGCTAGCCGAGATAGAGGGTGTGCTGGAGGAGGTCCAGAAGCTCCCGAGCGAGGCCCGGGTCTTCAAGATGGTCGGGAACGTCATGGTGGAGAAGCCCCGGGACGAGGTGGTCAAGGAGCTGACCGACAGGAAGGAGGACGTGGAGATACGCCTAAAGGCCCTGAAGTCCCAGGAGGAGAGCCTCCGCAAGGACGTGGAGAGGCTGACAGCGGAGCTCCAGAAGCTACTCGGGGGAGGCAAGCCCGGCCCGGCGGCGTAGGCCCATCCTCCCCCGGGCCGGCTAGCGGGCTCCGCGAGCCTCCGAAGGCCCCGCGGGGTGCCCCGTCTTGGAGGGTGGCCGTGCCGAGAGGCTAGCCGAGGCTCTCGAGGCGGCCGAGAGGGCTGCCCGAGGCTACCTCGAGGCCTCCCTTGGCAGGCGCCTCGGGGACTTCGACGTTACGCTGAAGGTTGAGGAGGGCGAGGACGGGGTTCGCCTGGTGGTGGATGTGAGCGTCAGGGCCTCCAAGAGCCTGCCCAGGCACGTGGCGGACGCTCTGGTAGACGAGGCGGTGGAGAGGGCTAGGAGGGCCTTCGAGGAGGTGTACAGGAGGGGTGCCTCCAGAGGATAGGGGGGACCCGTGCTGGGGCAAAGAGGCGGCCAGGGTGCTGGAGGCGGCCGCCGCGCATGGCCGGGTGGCTGTTGTAACCCACAGGAACGCCGACCCCGACGCGATAGCGGCATCCATAGCGGCTAAGAGCCTCCTCGAGGCAATGGGTGCCCGGGCCTGCATAGCGCTGCCAGAGGGCGCCAGCAGGGCCTCCAAGAGGCTCCTCTCGCGTGCAGGCGTAGAGGTAGGCGAGTGCGGCGACCCCGAGGGGGCGGAGTCGATCCTAGTGGTGGACGCTTCCAACACGACCCAGCTGGGCGGCCTGGCCCCGCTGGCTAGGTCTAAGCCCCTCTACCTGATAGACCACCACGCGCCGGGGGATCTGGCGGAGCTGGCTAGGGAGGCGCTCGTGGCCAAGGCGGTCTCGGCCACCCAGCACGTGGTCCACGCTGCGCACAGCCTGGGCTTCAGGCTGCCGGGCGGTGAGGCGACCGTCGCGCTTGGCGGGATAATCTACGACTCGAAGAGGTTCCAGATCGCCGACAGGTGCTCCTTCCTGGCCGCCGCCCTACTCGTCGAGTGGGGGGGAGACTACGATGCAGCGCTAGAAGCGCTCACGCCACCCAGGGAGAGGGGCAGGGGAATGGAGTACTCCGAGAGGGTGGCCAGGCTCAAGGCCGCGCAGAGGCTCGTATTCTCCAGGGTTTGCGGCGAGCTGATCGTGGCTGTCACGCACGTCAGCGCATTCGAGTCGAGCGCCGCCAGGGCGCTGCTGGATCTGGGGGCCGACGTCGCAGTCGTGGTCGGCGGCGGGGGGGAGTTGAGGGCGTCTGTCAGGCTCTCGAGGAGGGCCGTCGACTCCGGCATCAGGGCGAGCGAGGTGGCGGAGTACATAGCCTCAAAGCTTGGCGGCAAGGGGGGAGGCCACGACGCGGCCGGCATGGCCCACATAAGCGGTGATGTCAGCCCGGGCGAGGCCGTGGAGGCCCTCGCCAGGAGCCTCCCCGGGAAAATAGCTAGAATATGCACTGCGAGGAGGGGCGCTGGAGGTGGGGCAGGGGAGGGTTAGGGTCTACGCGGACAAGCGCGAGGAGCAGAGTGGCGTGCCCGCGGAGCTGGAGAAGCTGGGGGTTCTGGTCATCAGGAAGGTGCTGCCACTCGGCGACTACCTAGTTTCGGACGACGCCGTGGTCGAGAGGAAGACCGTGAGGGACTTCGCTTCGAGCCTCGTGGATGGGAGGCTATTCGACCAGGCGAGGAGGCTCGCTGAGGCCTACGGCCACGTATACTACATCGTGGAGGGGAGCCCGCGATACCTTACCCGGTGGGGCGACCGGGGGCACCAGACGCTAGCCGCCCTCACCTCGCTTATCGTAGACTATGGGGCCCAGGTCCTCTGGAGCGATGGGCCCCACTCCACGGCTTACCTGATAGCCCAGCTAGCCAGGAGGTACCAGGAGGAGCGGGGCGGCGCCTCGGTGGCGGTTCACCACAAGCCCAGGCTGGAGGGGGTCGAGGACTGGCAGGTCTACATAGTGCAGGCGTTCCCGGGCGTGGGCCCCAAGACCGCCAGGGCCATCCTAGAGTACTTCGGCACGCTGGAGGAGTTCTGCCGCGCGCCGCTAGCGGAGCTATCCAAGGTGCCGGGCCTGGGCGAGAAGAAGGCTGAGAGGATAAGGGCCATACTCTCGACGCCATTCTCGAGGCGGCGCCGGAGGAGGGGGTCCCTCGAGGACTTCCTCTAGGCCCACACGCGGCGGGCACGTCTATTTAAACCCAGCTAGCGCTCGGCCCTCCGGGTAGAAATGGGATGGGTGCAAGAGTAAAGGTAGTGTCTGAAATAGAGAAGATTATGAGTAACATAGAGCAGGTCAGGAACATAGGCATCATAGCCCACGTCGACCACGGCAAGACGACGACGAGCGACTCCCTACTCGCGGCCGCTGGCATAATCTCGAAGAGGATAGCAGGCGAGGCGCTGGTGCTCGACTACCTTAGCGTCGAGAAGCAGAGGGGTATAACGGTGAAGTCGGCTAACATAAGCCTCTACCACGAGTACGAGGGGAAGCCTTACGTGATCAACCTAATCGACACGCCAGGCCACGTCGACTTCTCCGGCAAGGTCACGAGGAGCCTGAGGGTGCTCGACGGCGCGATAGTAGTTGTGGACGCCGTGGAGGGCGTCATGACGCAGACCGAGACGGTGATACGGCAGGCCCTCGAGGAGAGGGTTAGGCCGCTGCTCTTCATCAACAAGGTTGACAGGCTGATCAAGGAGTTGAAGCTAGGCCCCCAGCAGATACAGGAGAGGTTCGTGGAGATTATAAGGGAGGTGAACGCCCTGATAGACATGTATGCCGAGCCGGAGTTCCGGAAGAAGTGGAAGCTCAACCCCGCCGAGGGCACTGTGGCCTTCGGTAGCGCCAAGGACAAGTGGGGCATCAGCATACCTATGGTGCAGAAGAAGGGGATAACGTTCAAGGAGATAATACAGGCGTACCAGTCGGGCAAGAAGGAGGACGTGGCCAAGCTCGCCGACCTGATGCCGCTCCACGAGACCCTACTAGACATGGTCGTAAAGTTCGTGCCCAACCCGAGGGAGGCGCAGAGGTACAGGATACCCAAGATATGGAAGGGCAAGCTGGACACCGACATCGGAAGAGCCATGCTGAACGCCGACCCCAACGGGCCCCTCGTGTTCTACATCAACGACGTCAGGGTGGAGAAGGCGGGCCTGGTCGCCACTGGCAGGGTCTTCAGCGGAACACTCAAGCCCGGCACGGAAGTCTACCTGGTTACGGCCGACAAGAAGGGGAGGATACTCCAGGTAAGCCTCTACATGGGCCCCTTCCGTGAGGTGACGAAGGCCATACCGGCCGGCAACATGGGGGCCGTCATGGGGCTGGAGGACGTGAGGGCTGGCGAGACGCTAGTCGACCTCGCATTCAAGGATCAGGCGGCGCCCTTCGAGCAGCTCCGCTACGTGAGCGAGCCCGTTGTCACGATAGCGGTGGAGCCCAAGTCGATCCAGGACCTCCCCAAGATGATCGAGGCACTGAGGAAGCTGACGATAGAGGACCCCAACCTCGTGGTTAAGATTAACGAGGAGACCGGGGAGTACCTACTCTCTGGCATGGGCCCGCTCCACCTCGAGATAGCCCTCACGCTGCTGAAGGAGAAGTTCGGCATAGAGGTCAAGGCTAGCCCGCCGATAGTGGTGTACCGCGAGACTGTCAGGAGTAAGAGCCAGGTGTTCGAGGGTAAGAGCCCCAACAAGCACAACAAGTTCTACATCAGCGTTGAGCCTCTCAACGAGGAGACGATAACCCTGATACAGAAGGGCGAGGTCTTCGAGGGCCAGGACCCGAGGGAGAGGGCCAGGACCCTGGCCGACAAGGCGGGCTGGGACTACGATGAGGCCAGGAGGATATGGAGTATAGACGAGAACCTGAACGTGTTCGTCGATAAGACGAGCGGCGTCCAGTACCTGAGGGAGGTCAAGGACACGATACTGGCAGCGTTCAGGATAGCCACCAAGGAGGGGCCACTCGCGGCGGAGCCGGTCAGGGGTATAAAGGTGGTGCTCCACGACGCGGTGATACACGAGGACCCGGTCCACAGGGGCCCCGGGCAGATCTACCCCGCCGTCAGGAACGCCATATGGGCTGGCATGCTCACGGCTAGGCCCACGCTGCTCGAGCCCATACAGAAGCTCGACATTAGGACGCCTATGGAGTACGTGAGCGCTATAGCCGCCGTGCTGGCCAGGAAGCGCGGCCGCATACTCGAGGTTCAGAGCGCCGGCGCGGCTGCGAGGGTGATAGCGGAGGTTCCCGTCGCGGAGAGCTTCGACCTGGCGGGCGAGCTGAGGAGCGCCACCGCGGGCAGGGCCTTCTGGGGCACAGAGTTCAGCCGCTGGGCGCCCGTTCCGGACTCTATGCTGGAGGACCTCATAAGGAAGATAAGGCAGAGGAAGGGCCTGCCGCCGCACCCGCCGAGGGTCGAGGACCTCATAGGCCCCTAGCCGATTTAAGCGGCCCCTCCGAGGGGCCCTAACGCGTCATACACCCCCTTTTAATATACCCGAGTCGTCGGCCTCATCTACTAGGCGAGGTAAATGCTGCCCCCCAGCGAGCCCGCGGCAGAGGCCGCCGCGGCCTTCATAGTGATACCGCTGATACTAGTGGCGCTCCTGGCTGCGGTCGTGGCCCTGATAAGGCTAATACTCCTGCCTAGGAGGGACGTGGTGGAGAGGGAGAGGACCCGCTACGACTTCTTCAACGCTGGCAACCCCCCCACGAGGCCCGAGGCCAGGAGGAAGCTCTCCATGCAGTACCTGGGCTACCTTATACTATTCCTGGCAGTGGAGCCCGCCGCCGTCCTCATGGCGCTGCTCACCGTGGCGCCGCAGAGCGTCTACGACAGGGTGATTATAGCGTTCGGGATACTTGTAGCGGCGTATACTCCCCTGCTGGCATACGCTCTAAGAGAGGCCAGGAGGGCCGAGGCTTGGATGCTGGAGGCGTGAGCCTCCGGGCGTGTGGTGTGGGTGGTGCGGCGTGTCGACGCTTAGGAGTAGGGAGGCTAGGGCCGGCCCCCCCGAGGAGGGCCGGCTGTACGTTGGGAACCTGGACGCCGCGGCGAGGAGGGCCCGCGAGCTGCTTCTCGGGAAGATGAAGCTTGGGAAGCTCGTCGACTGGGGCACAGCCTTCAGCCTCTGGCCGGTGCACTTCACCACGAGCTGCTGTGGCTGCGAGTTCGCCGCGACCTGGAGCCCGCGCTTCGACGCTGAGAGGTACGGGGCGCTGCCCTGGCTGTCGCCCAGGCAGACCAACCTGATCGTGATCGAGGGGACCGTGACGAAGAAGATGGGCTGCGCCCTGAGGCTCGTGTGGGAGCAGATGCCGCACCCCAAGTTCGCCATAGCCATGGGTGCGTGCGCGCTGGACGGGGGCATATTCTATAATAGCTACAATATCGTCAGGCCGTGGGAGGTCGTGCCGGTGGACGTGTTCATACCCGGGTGCCCTCCGAGGCCGGAGGCTCTGGCTAGGGCCATCGTGGAGCTCCAGAGGCTCATAAGGGAGAAGGGCGTGGCCAGCAAGTGGATAGAGGAGGGCGAGAGGGAGGACAAGCCCGCCCCCATACCGAAGGAGGACCTATGCTCCTGGTGGAGGGGGTAGAGTTGAGCCTCGACGCCGTAAGGTCTAGGGCGGAGGAGGCCCTCCGCGGCGTCTACACGGGGGTCGAGGAGGGTAAGGGCTTCGTGGCGTTCAGGGTGCCCGCTGAGAGGGTCGTAGAGGCGGCTGAGGCCCTCAAGAGCGCCGGGTTTGACCACGTCAAGAGCGTGACGGCCGTGGACCGGCCAAAGGAGGGGGTGATAGAGGTTACATACCACGTCTCCAGCTACTCCGACCCGGAGCTCGCCCGGGGCATCGTGGGCATCACAGTCAGCCTCCCCCGGGACAACCCGCGCATGCCGAGCCTGTCTAGGATCTGGGTCAGCGCGGAGTTCCAGGAGAGGGAGGTGTTCGAGTTCTTCGGGGTCGTATTCGAGGGCCACCCAGACCTGAGGCCGATACTCCTCATACCCCCGCTCGCCGAGAAGCACCCGCTACGGAAGGACTTCATAGTGAAGGAGGAGCAGGTCTACAAGGGGGGCATAACGAAGCTAGAGCAGCCCCCCTAGCCCTCTGGGGTGTGAGCCGTGTCTAGCCCCGGTGAGTTGAAGCTCTCCGGATGGGAGGTGGGAGAGACTAGGAAGCTCCCCGGTATGGACGTGAAGAAGATAGGGAAGGACCTCTACGAGATCTTCATCGGGCCCCAGCACCCGGGCAGCGGCCACATGAGGATAATAGTCAGGCTAGACGGCGACGTCATGGTTGAGGTAGACCCTGACCTGGGCTACGTTCACCGCACTATGGAGAAGCTGGCCGAGGGCAGGAGCTTCATAAAGGTGATCCCCCTAGTGGAGAGGATGGCTATACTCGACGCCTGCAACATAACGCTCCCCTACGTTGAGGCTGTGGAGAAGCTTATGGACATAGAGCCCCCCGAGAGGGCTAAGTACCTGCGGGTCCTGCTATGCGAGATAAACAGGATAGCGAGCCACCTCTACGGTATGGGCATCTTCGGGGTATTCCTCGGCCACTCCACAATGTACATGTGGCCCTTCGGTGACAGGGAGGTCTTCGTGGAGCTGGCCGAGAGGCTCACGGGGGCCAGGCTAACCCACTCCTACCCGGTGCCCGGGGGCGTCAGGAGGGACGTGCCGGAGGGGTTCACCGACGATCTGAGGAAGGCTGTGCGCTACATGAGGAAGAGGCTGGAGGAGTACAGGAAGATCTTCCTAGACAACCCAGTCATAAGGGCGAGGCTGGAGGGTGTGGGTGTTATACCGAGGAACCTGGCGATAGAGCTAGGCATAGTAGGACCCAACCTGAGGGCCTCCGGGGTCGAGTACGACGTCAGGATGGTAGAGCCGTACGAGGCGTATGGGGAGCTGGACTTCGAGGTGCCAGTGTTCGAGGAGGGCGACGCTCTGGCCAGGGCTTGGGTTAGGGTGGAGGAGATCAAGCAGAGCCTCCGTATACTCGAGCAGGTTGCAGACAAGCTCGACAAGATGCCGAGGGAGGGCTTCATGCACGACAAGTTCTGGGCCAAGGCCCCGAAGCTCTACAAGGACGTCTACTCGAGGGAGGGCAGGGTGAAGCTGATGCCGCTCTTCGCGAACCTGAAGGTGCCAGCCGGGAAGGCGTTCGCCAGGGCCGAGGCTGGTAGGGGCGAGATAGTGTACTATGTAGAGAGTGAGGGTAAGTTCACCCCCTACAGGGTGAGGGTTGTGTCCCCCTCGTTCAGGAACGCCATAGTGTTCAAGTACATCGCGCCGGGCCATAGGCTCATGGACCTCCCGGCAATCTACGGTAGCATAGACTACTTCCCGCCCGAGGCGGACAGGTGAGGGGGTGGCGCCTGATGGCTGGTGTGGTGGACACCATAATATCGTGGATCTTCTGGCCCCCACTCTTCCAGCTAGTGATAGCCCCCGGCCTGGTGGCGGCGCTGGCCATCGTGATATTCATATTGTGGTTCGAGAGGAAGACCGCCGCCAGGGTGCAGATGAGGGTTGGCCCCTACAATGTCAGCCCGAGGCTGGGAGGGGCCCTCCAGCTGATAGCGGACCTGATACGCTACTCCTTCCAGGAGCCGATAATCCCGAAGACCGTTGACACGGCGGCCTTCATACTAGCGCCGCTGGCCATGCTGGTCATCTCAGTCGTGCCCACCGCCGCGATACCCGTGTCACCCCTACCCTGGACCTGGCCTATACCGATGGAGCACAGCCTCCTGGTTGCGCTGGCCCTCACGACCCTGTCCCCAGTGTTCCTCGTGGCGGCTGGGTGGGCTTCGAACAACAAGTTCTCCGTGATAGGGTCGACGCGTGAGGCGTTCATGGTGACGGCGTACGAGCTGGTGTTCATAATATCGCTGCTCGCCGTGGCGGCCCCCGTGCACAGCTACAACCTCGTAGAGATAGTGGAGGCCCAGGCTGGGTGGAGGATGTTCGCCATACTGAACCCGCTGGCGTTCCTGGCGGCGTTCATAGCGATACTCATGTCGACCAGCGGGTTCCCCTTCGAGATCCCCGAGAGTGAGCACGAGGTCGTGGCGGGGCCCTTCACGGAGTACTCCGGCCTCCTCTACGGCATAGACATGGGTGCAGCGTACATTAAGAGGTACGTTATGAGCGTGCTCCTGACGATAGCCTTCCTGGGAGGCTGGAAGCCCCTAGACCCCCAGCCGGGCGCTGGGCTGCTGGCGGGCTACATAGCGCCGCTCGTGGTGGTGCTCGTAAAGGCGACCATCGTCATGGCCGTCATGAGCTTCTTCAGGGCGGTCTACGGCAGGTATAGGCTGGACCAGGCGGTAGACCTGGCCTGGCGCGTTATACTACCGATGGCCCTCGCGGGCTACGCTCTCGGCCTCATCTACGGGTATCTGGGGGTGATCTAGGGTGCCGCCTAGGCCTTCTAGGAGGAGGGTACCCCCCTACGGGTTCCTCGCGGCGGTTAAGGGTAACCTGGGTGCTATAGCCGTCGGGTTGAAGTACTTCCTAGACCCTAACAGGTTCACCCTCCACTACCCGCGCGAGTACATACGCCTGAAGCCCGGGTATAGGGGGTTCATAGTGCTAAACAAGGCTAAGTGCATAATGTGCGAGTCATGCGCTAGGATATGCCCGGCCGCGGCCATGAAGATGGTTCGATTCCAGGCGCCCGACCCCAGGAGGCCGGGTAAGATGAAGCTCTACAAGTACCCGGTGATCAACTACCAGCGCTGCATATTCTGTGGGTACTGCGTTGACGTGTGCCCCACCGAGGCCCTCCGCCACGTGCCGGCCCATGATGTCGTCTACTATAACCTCGAGGAGATGGACCTCAACCTGGAGCAGTTCCAGGTCGAGCCGAAGAGTCCGGCCGAGGTTGAAGGCGGGATACCGGTACGCTACGTCTTCGACCCCGAGAGGGGCCTCGTTAAGGTGCCCGAGAAGGGCCAGGCGGGAGGTGGCTAGGGATGGCAGGGCAGCTCGGGCTCGAGATAGGTATAATGGGCGGCCTACTCGCCGTCACCGCCTACTACGTGATAGCCGCCAGGGATCTAGTGTATGCGAGCGTGGCGCTGGCGCTGCTCGGCTCGCTCAACGCGGCGCTGATAGCGCTCCTAGGATACCCGATTGTAGCGGCCTTCGTGGTCATAGTGTATGTGGGCGCCGCGGTTATGTTCATCATAATCACAATATCCATGCTGGGCGGGGGAGGCCAGGAGAAACGGGAGGAGTTCAGGGGCATGTTTACCTCCCTGGCGCTGGCCTCGACGGCGTTCACAGTAGCAGTCCTGTCGGGGATATACCTCGCATACAAGCCGCCTAATACATACTCAATATCGCAGATATCTCAAGTACTGGCTGGCCGCTACCTCCCCGCCCTGGGTGTGGTGTTCATAGCGTTGGCTGCAACGCTGGTCGAGGCAATAACGATAGCTAGGAGGGCTGAGTAGAGATGAACGCGGAGGCGTTGTCGGCGGAGGTCTTCGTGATAGGGCTCACGCTGGCGGCTATAGGCGCGTATGGTGTGGCTTCGACGCGCAACCTCCTGCGGATACTCCTGTCCATAGAGGTGATATTCAACTCGGTGCTACTCCTATTCGTGGCCGCGCTCTCGGCCCTGCCCGCGCTCTCCGCGGCTTTCTCCATATTCCTGGTCTCAGTCGTCTCGGCGGAGGTCATAGTTGTGGTAGCCGTGCTCGTGGCCTACTATCGCGTCGCCCGCAGCTTCGATAGCACTAGCCTCGAAGAGGGGGGTGTCTAAGGGTGGCGTATACTCTCCCGTTTCCGGCCCTCTGGACCGCCGTTCTCCTCCCCATACTCGTGGGTATAGCGGCCTGGCTATCCAAGCCCTCCACGCGCTCAGCCGTAGACGGCTTCGCCGCGCTCTCGGGTGTGGTGCTAGCCTACCCCGCGGCGCTCCTGGCTGCTCTGTACGCTCGGGGCCTCCTAGCCTCGGGCACCCTCGACCCGCTCTACGCTAGCTACAGGGGGCTAGGGACTATAGCCCTGGCTATAGACGGCCTGAGCGGGCCGGTGGTCCTCGGGGTCTCCATAGTAACGGCGGCCGTGGCGCTGTATAGCGTGAAGTACATGACGGTCAGGATAGAGGAGATGTTGGAGGAGGGCGAGAAGGCGCCCGGAATGGGTACATACTTCCTCCTCTACAACATGTTCGCAGCGGCCATGCTAGGCCTGGCCATGGCGACCAACCTGGTTGAGTTCTACATATTCCTGGAGCTGACGCTAATACCATCATTCCTCCTAATAGCCTACTGGGGCTACGGTGATAGGAAGAGGATCTCGCTCCTATACTTCGTGTGGACCCACATAGGGGCAGCGCTCCTCCTCGTCGGCATACTCTACTATGGCATAAGGCTGGGGAGCTTCGACTACCTAACAGTGCCAGCACTCAAGCCCGTCGGCTCGGTGGAGAGCATCCTGGGGGCTGCAGCCAAGACGGTGGCGCTGCTCATGATAGCTGGCCTGTTCGTGAAGATGGCAGTGTTCGGCGTGCACATGTGGCTACCCTACGCGCACGCCGAGGCGCCCACGCCGATAAGCGCCCTGCTGAGCCCCAACCTCATAGGCCTGGCGGGCTACGCGTACGCGAGGTTCGTCATACCATCGTTCCCCGGCATACTGGGCGATTGGAGGAACTACCTCGTAGCCCTGGGGCTCACGACGATAATATACGGGGGACTCGTCGCCCTAACGCAGAGGGACTTCAAGAGGTTCCTGGCGTACTCCAGCGTGAGCCAGATGGGCTACATGCTACTAGGCCTAGCCACGCTGACCTACATAGGTGTCGCGGGGGCGATATTCCACTACCTAGTACACGCCATAGGCAAGGCCATCCTCTTCATGACCGCTGGCATATTCATAACGCAGCTCCACGGCCTCCGCGACATACAGTCCATGGGCGGCCTCGCGAGGAGGTACCCCCTAACGGCGGCGCTCGCCCTCTACGGCTTCATGCACCTAGTCGGAATGCCGCCAACCACGGGGCTGTGGAGCGAGTGGATGATAATAGTTGGAGCGTACAAGGTGTACTCCGCGAGCCAGCTGAGCCTAGCAGCGCTAGCCGCGGCGCTCCTAGTAGCCCTGGTAGTCTCCGGGGCCTACTCCTTCATAACAATGAGGAGGATATTCTACGGGCAGCCAAGGAGTGAGAGAGCCAGGGAGGCCAGCGAGGATAGGGACGTGCTAGTCTGGAGCACCCTAGCCCTGCTCGTGGTCGGGTTCGTACTCTTCCTGGCCTCGGCCCCGCTCATCAACAGCCTGCTACGCGTCTCCCAGGCCGTAGTACCGTGGGGGTGACGTGGTGATGGTAGAGCCCGTGTACGCGACGCTGGTCTGGGCGGTGCCCTACCTGGGCGCCGGCCTGATGGCCCTACTCTACCTAGCGGGCGTCAGGA
This sequence comes from Acidilobaceae archaeon, assembly GCA_026985435.1. GTDB lineage: Archaea > Thermoproteota > Thermoprotei_A > Sulfolobales > Acidilobaceae > Calypsonella. Next base: position 4,137 of record JALSQL010000049.1, on the reverse strand, counting down.
GGGAGGCGGCGTACACACTAACATCGGCGGCCTCGCTACTGCTGGCGGCCCTGCTGGCTACGATAGTGGGCTACGACGTCCTCAGCAGCGGCAGGCCCGTGCTACACGAGTTCACGTGGATAGACGGCTTGGGAGTGAAGGTTTCAACGTACGTGGACGGCCTCTCCGCGGTAATGATAATGCTGGTCTCCTGGCTCAGCTTCCTCATAGGGGTCTACAGCATAGGCTACATGAAGGGGGACTGGGGGCTTCCGAGGTACTTCTTCTTCTTCACGTTCTTCGTGGGCAGCATGCTCCTGGTGGTTAGCGCCGACAACCTCCTACTACTATTCATAGGCTGGGAGGGCACGGGGCTGGCGAGCTACGCCCTAATAGGCCACTGGTACACCGACGAGGAGGAGTACTGGGTCGGGGTCCCGGGCCGTAAGGCCCTCGGTGTCCCCATGTACTTCGAGCCGAGCCACAGCGGCCTGAGGGCAATACTCTTCACCAGGGTAGGCGACATAGGCATGCTAATAGGCATGGCCGCAATGTACCTCCTCACCGGCAGCCTCTCGATCCACCAGATAGCGGCGGAGGCCCCGGTGTGGATGGCCACGCTGGCGAAGTACCACCTGCTGCAGCTGGTGCTCCTGCTCTTCACGATGGGCGCGCTCGCGAAGAGCGCGCAGTTCCCCTTCCACGAGTGGCTGGTAACAGCTATGACCGGCCCCACGCCGGTGTCGGCCCTGATACACGCTGCCACTATGGTTAAGGCTGGCATCTACCTAGTGCTGAGGTTCGCCCCGATATTCTACTATGGCGCCATCAACGCCCCCGGGCCCCTACATGATATAGTAGTGCACGACACGTACCAGTACTTCACAATAGTGGCGGGCTTGGGTGCGATAACAGCATTCATGATGGCCACGATGGCGATAGTGTCCAACGAGTTCAAGCTGATACTCGCATTCTCAACTGCCAGCCAGATAGGCTACATGTTCCTGGCAGCAGGCGCCGCGGGTATGCTGGTGGAGGAGGCTAACACGCTCGCGTTCTCGGCGGGGGTCCTCTCGGGCCTCTCGCACCTAATGAGCCACGCGGTCTTCAAGGCGGCCCTATTCCTGATCTCCGGCTGGGCCATACACGTGGTGCACAGTAGGTTCATAGACAAGATGGGGGACTTCGCCAAGTACATGAAGGTGACAGCCATAGCTATGTGGCTGGCCGGGCTGAGCCTCATGGGCATACCGCCCCTGAGCGGGTTCTTCAGCAAGGAGCTAACGCTGAAGGCCGCGGAGGAGGCCCACCTAGAGTGGGGCTTCCTCCTCGGGGCGGTTACCGCGCTGCTCACAGCCCTGTACACGTCGAGGCTTATAGTCAGGGTCTTCCACATGCCGCCGTACGAGAAGCCCCACCACGAGCCGCACGAGGCCCCGCCGATAATGCTCGTCCCATACACCATAATGGCCCTCACGGCCCTAGCCCTGGGCCTCTACTGGCCCGGCGTCGCCAGCTTCCTAGCCAAGGCGGGCGAGCTAACCGCCGCCGGCAGCCTGACGCTCAGGGTGGAGCCGGCAGAGCTGGAGGTGCACCTAACCGGCACGGTAGCAGCTATACTGGTGGGCGCTATCGCTATGATAGCGCTCGTGTGGCTGCTCTACAAGTGGATTAACGTGAACTTCAGGGCGCTGCTCGCCCAGCACGCCTCCCTGAAGGCGCTCCACGACTTCCTCTTCGACAGGTGGTACATAAACGCTATAATCTACATAGTCATAGTGTACGGGTTCGCCGGCATAGCGATGTTCCTAGCAGGGGTCGACTTCGGGATAGACTGGTTCTACCACACCGCGCTAATAGCGGTGTTTGGCGCCTTCAGCTACGCTACGAGGGCCCTCCACAGGGGCAGGCCGGAGTACATCGTCAGCCTCTACCTCTACCTAGCGGGACTCGCTATGCTACTCGCATACCTGCTCTGGAGGTGATGTAGCATGGCCCTGAATGTCGTGGGAGCGGTGCTGGGGCTCCTCTACGGGACCCTAGCCTCGGGCATCCTGGTGCCAGTAGTCTCTGGTAGGAAGGCCGAGCCAGCCGCCGCGCTAGCGTGGCTGGGGGTGCTACTCTACAACGCCGCCGCCTGGGCCACGCTGGCGGAGGCAGTCACCAAGGGCCCCCTCACCATCTACTCCGGCCTAGTCGTGCACGACCCGTTCACCTCATTCCTGGCGGCCTCCGCGGGCCTGGCCGCGGTGATAGCCCTGCTCTCGATAGGCACTAGCGCCGCCGAGTGGCCCAGCCACCCGGCGCTCTACAGCCTCCTCCCGATAATCCTCTTCGGAACCTACCTCATGGCGGGCGCGTACAACGCCGTCATGGTGCTAGCCGTGTGGCTGCTCGTCTCGGTGGCCAGCTATGTCGTCATAGCGCTGCCGGGCGATGCCGCGAGCCGCGGGGCGGCCGTGAGGTACATACTGACAGGCGCTGTTGCAACGCTGTTCCTAGCCTTCTGGGTGGCGGTTCACGCCATAGCAGTAGGCTCCACCCCCCGCTCGCTAGGGCTGGCGGACCCGTTCGACTTCTCCGGCTACCCCAGCGGGGGCCTCACCGCCGTCGCGCTGACGCTCTTCCTCGCCGCCGTGGGCTTCAAGCTGGGAGTGGTGCCCTTCCACTGGTGGCTGCCAAACGTGTACGCCCGCGCCGACGGCCGGGCAGTCAGCGTGGTGGCTGGGATCGCAAAGCTGGGCTTCGTAGCCGTGGCTGGCAGGCTCGTCTACTCGGCCGCGACGCCCCAGAACGCTGCCGGCCTGGCTGCCATCCTGGCCGGGCTAGCGGTGGTAACCATGACGTACGGTAACGTGGCCGCCCTGACCTCGAGGGACCTCCAGGGCATACTGGCGTATAGCAGCATAGCCCAGATAGGCTACATACTAACAGCCCTCGCGGCCGCCGCGTATCTCCGAGGCGTCGCCGGCGACGCCGCCAGCCTAGCGGCTCTCGCCGCCGTCGCTATACACGGCCTAGCCTACGCCCTCTCCAAGGCCCCGCTCTTCGCCGCCCTAGGCGGTGAGGGGGGCGGGGAGGCTAGGAGGCTGAGGGGGCTGCTACGCTCGGACCCGGCCTCCGCCATAGGCATAGCGGTCCTACTCTTCAGCCTCCTCGGGGTGCCGCCCCTGCTCGGCTTCTGGGGCAAGCTCTACATGTTCATGTCAGCCGTGAAGTACTCGATACCGCTAACACTGATAGCCCTACTCAACAGCGGCGTGAGCGCGGTCTACTACGTGGCAGCAGTCAGGGAGCTGGCGTCGCCCGCCCCCGAGGCTCCAAGGCTGGCCAGGAGCGCGTCAGCGGCGATAGTCTCAGCGGCCCTCATAGCCCTCGCCATAGGGCTCCTGGCGCCCAGCCTGTACCCGCTCCTATACCCCTAGCCAGCCCACACATTATTTTAACGCCCGTTTTAGCATACCCGGGGCCACCCGGACCCCCGGCACTGCTGGTGCTGGGATCCTCTTTACCCCCCACCCCTCGGGTGCGGCGTGGGGGTGCGTGGTGTACTCGGATAGGGCCGAGTTCAACAAGCTGGCCGAGGAGGCTGGGATCATCTTCGTGGGGTACCCCGTGGGTGGTGTCTACCCCTACCTCCCCAGCGGGGCCCGCATGTTCCGGAGGCTGCAGAGGCTGCTCGAGGAGCTGTTAGAGGGGACCGGGCACGAGCCCATACTATTCCCCAGCCTCATACCCCTCACGCTCTTCAGGAGGGAGGTGGACTTCTTCGAGGGCTTCTCCCCCGAGGCCCTGCTGGCCGAGAAGACCCTGAGCGGCCGCATGCTCGACGAGCCCCTCGTGCTGAGGCCTACTAGCGAGGTCCCGATATACTACGTGTTCTCCCAGCTCATAAAGTCGTGGAGGGACCTGCCGCTCAAGGTCTACCAGAACGTCACCGTGTACAGGATCGAGACTAAGGCAACCGCGCCCTTCTTCAGGCTCAGGGAGGTGACGGGCTTCAGCGAGGAGCACGCCTTCGCCAGGGACGAGGGCGAGGCCAGGGAGATATTCGAGGGAGCCATAGGGATATACTCGAGCTTCCTCGACCGCCTCGGCATCCCATACCTTATAGTGGAGTCGCCGCCCTGGGACCTCTTCCCCGGCGCCAGGAGGAAC